>DUEQ01000140.1 GCA_011192085.1 Caldilineae bacterium | reverse complement strand
TGTGTCACCTCCTCGAATGTCTCGACATTCATCGGTGCACCTCCTTTCTAAGTGTGTGTGGAGAGAAATCCCGAGGCCGCAAACCTCGGGATTTCTCTTTTGGGGGACTTTTGCCCTATGATCGGCCCCATCTCGGCGGCCACAGGTCGGCCAGACGGCGTTTCCAGGCGGGGGCTTCATGCTCCTGGCGCGCCTGAGTTTCCTCCTGCGCTTGCGCCATCTCGGCCAAGTAGCTTTTTGCAGTCTCATACCCCGCGTGGATGAGGTTGTGAGTCTGACTCAGATCCCAAAAGGCGATACGCTGGTCATAGCGCAGGCGCCAGCGATGGACCGGCACTCCCTGCATCCGGGCCAACTCCATCTCCAGCTCGATGTGGCGACTCGCCATGGTGGTGATCACCTGGTCCAGAATGCCGAGGATGCCCTGGATGGGCTTTTCAGGCGGTCGGGGATGGAACAAGTCCAGGGCGATGATCTCGGTGGCGCCGTGCAACAGCGCGGGTTCGATGGGAAGATCGCTCACGACCCCGCCATCCAGCATGACTCCCCCCGCCATCTCCATGGGAGGCAGCCAGGGGGGGATGGCGGCCGAGGCGAGCATGCTGTCCAGCACGGAATCGTCGGGATTTACGCCGAAGATGACGGGACGGTGATGATGGATGTCCGCGGCGACGATGTAGAACTCGGGGCCTGAGAGGTCGCGGAAGCGCAGATCGGGGGGGATGCCGTGGCGGGCGTAGAAGGCTCGGGCCTGTTGGAGATAGCCCTGATTCTTGACGCCGGGCAGCAGGGTGCGGATCATGGCGCGGGTGAAATCGCCGGGGGCAAAATCCCCGCGCGCCGCGTCATCCCACACCTGGATCAGCCGCTCGACGCCCTCTTCGTTGAAGCCGAAACGCGCGAAATACGCGCCATTGATGGCCCCGATGGACGTCCCCACGATCATATCGGGGCGAATGCCCGCTTCCAGCAGGGCGCGGAGCGCGCCCACCTGCATGGCCCCGCGCGGGCCGCCGCCACTGAGCGCGAAGACCAATTTTCGCGAGACGACCTGGCCGTTATCGGGCGTATTGGATTGATTTGACCGTAATCGCGGCATGATCACACCTCCATAGAGTGCCATTATCTCCTACGAGAAGACGAGATGCAAGGTTTCCCAAAATTGACAAATGGGGCTGTTATCCGTATAATGCATTGTGTAATTAAATAGCCAAGGCCCATTCGTCTAGTGGACTAGGATGCAGCCCTCTCAAGGCTGAGACACGGGTTCGAACCCCGTATGGGCCACTAAAGCCGCCCAAATGGGCGGTTTTTTCTTGCGAATCGATGTCGCGTTGCAGCAAACCTATCATCGAAGTTAACATCTGGCACGAT
>DUEQ01000014.1 GCA_011192085.1 Caldilineae bacterium | reverse complement strand
TTGCCCTCTTGATCATCAGCATCATCGTCAACCTGCTTCCCCTGCCCAACGACTCCATCTGGAAAGTGTTGTTTGGTGTAAGCACCCTCAATTTCACCCTGCGGGCGACCATTCCCCTGGCGTTAGGCGCGATGGCGGGCATTCTGTGTGAGCGCACGGGTATCATCAACATCGGCATTGAGGGGATGATGCTGGCCGGCGCCTTCGCCGGCTTCGTGGTGAAAGTGCTTACCAATGACTGGCCCCTGATGGCTAGCCTGTTGGCGGGCGTGACGGCAGCCCTGATAGCTGGCGCGCTCATGGGTTACATCCACGCCCTGTTTTCCATCAAATTCAAGATGGACCAAATTATCTCGGGCACATTTCTTATTCTCCTGGCCCTCGGGTTGACCTCTTACCTGTTCAATCCCGACTGGGTAGCGGAGGGTAAGTTTTCCTCCATCGCCATCCCCGTCCTTTCCGAGATCCCCGTCATCGGCGACGTCTTCTTCAATAACCCGCCCATCACTTACACCGCGTTGATTTTGGTGGTGTTGTTGCACATCGGTCTTTTTCATACGAAATGGGGATTGCGTTCCCGAGCCGCTGGCGAGCATCCCCGCGCCGCCGACACCCTAGGCGTCAATGTGAATTTCTATCGCTATCTGAACACCACCCTGGGCGGTATGGTGGCCGGTCTGGCGGGGGGATTTCTGGTTCTGGAGGCCGTGGGCCAGTTTCAAGAAGGGATGACCGCAGGCCGTGGCTTCATTTCCTTGGCCGCAATGATCTTTGGCAACTGGATGCCTTTCGGCGCGCTGGGGGCGGCCACCCTATTTGGCTACACCCAGGGCGTCCAAAACGCGTTGCTGCTAGCAGGCGTGGTCAACATCCCCCGCCACTTCATCTCCATGCTGCCCTATGCGGTCACCATCATTGCGGTGGCCGGGCTGGTTGGTCGCGTGCGTCCGCCCGCTGCCGAAGGCAAAGTCTATGAAACAGAAGGTTCATCGGAATAAACGCCCAATTCCCATTGAATCGCTGTTGATCGCTATCGCCCCCTTGCCCACAAGCCCCACCCATCTTTATGTGAGGCGTTTCCATGTCTGATAACCGCACTCCAGTCCTCGAAGTCAAACATATCACCAAGCGCTTTCCCGGCGTCGTGGCCAATGATGACGTGAATCTCGCCCTATACGAAGGAGAGATCCTGGCGCTGCTGGGCGAAAACGGCGCGGGCAAATCCACCCTGATGAATATCATCTACGGCCTTTATAAGCCCACCGAGGGTGAAATCTATGTGAAAGGCCAGCGGGTGGAAATGCACAGTCCACGGGACGCCATCGCGTTGGGCATCGGCATGGTGCATCAGCACTTCCAGCTCGTGCCGGTGATGACCGTGGCCGAGAATATCATGCTGGGCGCGGAGAGCGTTAGACGCGGCTTGTTGGATGTGAAGAAGGTCGCCCGGGAGATTGAGGCGCTTTCCCACCGCTATCACCTCGATGTGGACCCCTACGCCATCGTCGAGGACCTGCCCGTGGGCGTGCAGCAGCGCGTGGAGATCATCAAGGCCCTCTATCGTGAGGCCGAGATCCTGATCCTGGATGAGCCCACCGCGGTGCTAACCCCCCAGGAGATCGAGGGGCTGTTCGAGATCATGAAGCGGCTCCAGTCTCAGGGCAAATCCATCATCTTCATCTCCCACAAACTGAAGGAGGTGCTCTACATCTCCGACCGCATCGTCGTCTTGCGGGATGGCAAGGTGGTGGGCGAGACCACGCCCGCCCAGGCCACACAAGAGAAGCTGGCCGCAATGATGGTGGGTCGCGAGGTCATCCTCACGGTGGAGAAAGCGCCCGCCCGGCCTGGCAAGGTTGTGCTGGAGGTGAGGGACCTGAAGGCCCGGAGCGATCTGGGCGAGCCCGCGCTGCGCGGGGTCAGCTTCCAGGTGCGAGAGGGGGAGATTTTGGGCGTGGCCGGGGTGCAGGGCAACGGCCAAACCGAGCTGGTGGAGGTCATCACCAGCCTGCGGAAGGCGGAGAGCGGCCAGGTGATCATCAATGGCGAGGAGATGACCCATGCCTCGCCGCGGACCATCACCCAAAAGGGGCAGAGCAGCCATGTGCCTGAGGATCGGCACGCCTACGGCATGGTGTCCAGTTATCCGGTGGCCGACAACCTTGTGCTGAATACCTACAACCTGCCCCCATTCTCCAAAGGCGTCCGCATCAACCGGCCTGCTATCATCAAACACGCAGAGGAGCTTATCGAGAAGTTCGATGTGCGCACGCCCAGCCCGCTGACGCCCGCGGGCAGCCTTTCCGGTGGGAATCAGCAAAAGATGGTGGTGGCCCGCGAGTTCAGCCGTCCCACCAAGCTGCTCATCGCGGCCCAGCCCACCCGCGGCATCGACGTGGGCTCCATTGAATTCATCCACAATCAGATCGTGGCCAAACGGGATGAGGGCGTGGCCGTGCTGCTGGTCAGCGCGGAGCTGGATGAGATCATGGCCCTCTCCGACCGTATCGCGGTCATGTACAAAGGCGAGATACTGGACATCGTGCCCCGCGAGGAAGCAACTCGGGAGAACATCGGTCTGCTGATGATGGGCGTGAAACGAGGCGAGCAGGTATCAGCATCGGAATAGTATCCGCATCATTGGGATCGTCAGCAACGATCCCCTCGCAAATTAAGAACGCCCATGGCCTACAAAAATCTGCGCGAATTCATCCGCCTGCTGGGAAAGGGCGGCCACCTGGCCCGGATCACCGTTCCTGTCGATCCCCGCCTGGAGATCACCGAGATCGCGGACCGGGTGAGCAAGGGGCCGCTGGAGAAGAACAAGGCCCTGCTCTTCGAAAACGTCATCGGCTCCGACATGCCCGTCCTCATCAACATGTTCGGGCATCCCCAACGCATGGCCTGGGCTCTAGGCGTGCGGGAGCTGGAGGAGCTGAACCAGAAGATGGCCCGCCTGATAGACCCGAGCCTACCCAAGGGGTTGGGGCCAGTCGTAGGGCGGGCGAAGGATATGCTTGGGGCTTTGAAAAGCGCGGGGCTGAAGCCCAAAATCGTGAAGAAAGCGCCGGTGCAAGAGGTGATCAAAACGGGCGAGGCCGCGACCCTGGCGGGCCTGCCCATCCTCACCTGCTGGCCCGAAGATGGCGGTCCCTACATCACCCTGCCCACGGTCATCACCCGCGATCCCGTCACCGGCGCGCGCAATGTGGGCATGTATCGCTTGCAGGTGTACGACGACCGCACCCTGGGCATGCACTGGCAGTTGCACAAGGGCGGGGCCGAGCACGAGCGGGAGGCGCGAGCAAAGGGCGCGACCAAGATCCCCGTGGCCGTGAGCCTGGGCGGCGATCCCGCGGTGGTCTGGTCGGGCAGCGCGCCCCTGCCGCCCAATGTGGATGAGTTCCTTCTGGCTGGGTGGCTGCGAGGCAAGCCCGTGGAGCTGGTGAAGTGCATCACCCAGCCCCTGGAGGTCCCGGCCCACGCGGAGATCGTCATCGAAGGCTGGGTGGACCCCAACGAACGGCGGTTGGAGGGGCCTTTCGGCGACCACACCGGCTATTACACCCCGCCCGACGACTACCCCGTTCTCCACGTCACCGCGGTCACCCACCGCAACGATGCGATCTATCCCACCACGGTGGTGGGCCTGCCTCCCATGGAGGACTACTGGATGGGCAAGGCCACGGAACGGCTCTTCCTGCCGTTGATGAAGCTCTTCCAGGGGGAGATCGTGGACTGGAACATGCCCCCCGCGGGGGTTTTCCACAATCTCATCTTCGTCTCCATCAAGAAACGCTACCCGGGCCACGCGCGCAAGGTCATCAACGGGCTTTGGGGCATGGGGCTCATGGCCCTGACGAAGGCCATCGTCATTTTCGACGAGGATGTGAACGTGCAGAACGAGCAGGAGGCGTTCTTCCACATGCTGGGGAACGTGGATTGGAGCCGGGATGTGATCATCCAGGATGGGCCGGTGGACGCGCTGGATCACGCCAGCTATCGCTTCGCATTTGGAGGCAAGATCGGCATCGACGCCACCCGCAAACTGCCCGAGGAAGGCTACACGCGCGAATGGCCCACCCTGGTTTCCATGACCGAGGAGATTAAGGCGCGGGTCGCCCGTCGCTGGGAGCTCTACGGGATCGACTGATTCACCCATCCATCTCCATTCACGACAAGGAGAACCGCATGAGTGAAGAGGGACGCAGGCTTCCCTGGCGGCTGTGGCTGGCGCTGACTCTGGCCGGCGCGGGACTGACCGTGGCGTTGATGATGGTGGAGGGGGACGCGCTCGAGCTGACGCCCGTGGGCTGGGTCGCGGCCATCATCGGATTCGCTCCCATCATCGGCGCACAACTGACCCTGGGCTCCCCTTCCGCGGCCCGCAAGGTGCAGACCTGGCTGCAAAACACGCGCTGGCCGCTGCTCCACACCGCGGGCGGCGTCACCCTCCTCTGGCTCATCGTCCAGATCCTTGCTGGCAAGTTCGATCCCTACGCCACGGTCATCGTGGCCGCGGGCTTGGCGGCTGCGTTGGGCGCGTTGCGCCAGGTGGAGCGCGGACGCCGGGGGCTGACCTGGGTGGATGTGGCTATCTGGATGGCGTTGTGGATTCCTTTCGACTTGCGGTGGATCTATGACCTGGGCGGAGATTACAACTGGTGGGCCATCGCGCTTTCGACGTTAGGGGTGGTGGGATGGTATGGCTTGCGAGACATGCCCGAGTTCGGCTATCGGCTCGTCCCCCGATGGCGGGATATCGGCATCGCGTTGATGGCCACCGCGGTTTTTGCGGCTATCATCATCCCCATTGGCCTGGCCATCGATTTTCTCTCCTGGCCGCCTTCAAACCCGCCTCAACTTGTCCCCGCCTTGCTCATGTTTGCAGGCATTTTCCTCACTGTCGCCATACCCGAAGAGCTCTTCTTCCGCGGTATCCTCCAGCATGGCCTGGATCAGATGTCCTCGCGGCGCTGGCTGACGCTGCTGGCCGCGTCCTTCCTCTTTGGGCTGATGCACTGGAACAATGCGGGCGACCTGGCCGAAAAGGTGGCGTACGTGGCGCTGGCCGCGGTGGCGGGGATAGGCTATGGCTGGGCCTATCGCCGCAGCGGGAACAACCTGTTGGCCCCTGTGCTCACCCATGCCCTGGTGGATGTGATCTGGGCGACGTTCTTACAGTGAGCTTTGGCAACTGCTTACGACTGCGCGACGCTCACGAAAAAGTCGGCGGCGCATTCTGCGTGAATTCGTTGCACGTCATGCGTCCAACGTCAAAAAAACTCTCTGTTTTGCCGCCTTCCCAGCCCTTCCCGAAACTCACTACGTTCCTTTTCGGGAGGGAGGTCTTTGCAACTGAGAGATCGGCGCGTTAGCCAAGCCAGCGTTGGAATTCCCCTCGGATGCGCTCCAGCGTCTCTCTTACCTGCGCCACATCCAGGCCCCGAACCTGGGCGATCTCTTCGATTGTGAGACGCCCGCGCGTCCACAGGTCCAGGAGGATGCGACTCTGTTCGGGCAGGTGGTCGTAGAGGCGGGCCAGGAGCGCGCGCTGGGCTGCGTCCTCCTTCACTCGCGCCCAGTCTGCGCCCAGGGACTCCAGGATCTCATCCTCGAAGCTGTCCTCCAGCAGCGCGATCTCAGGTTCGGGCGGCTCGATCTCCGCGTCGTCCAGCTCCTCCACCAGCACGATATCGCCGTCCGCGTCCACGGTCATCTGTGGGATCTCAGCCATCATCTTCATTTCATCCGCGAGGATATCCTCCAACCGCACCCCGCGGCGATGCCAGGCTTCCTGCTCGATGAGCTCATCCAGCCGTTCGTTGGCAAGCTGGAAGAGCGTCACCCGCAATCCATCGGCGTCCTCGGGCATGGCGTCGAACCGCGCATACACGGCCAGAAGCGCCTCGTCGAGGACGTCGTCGGGCGCGTAGAGGCCTGACGGGATCAGCCCGCGGCGCTCGGCGGAGCGCAGTCGCTGACGGATGTAGTTGCGAAGGCCGGGGGCAATGGCTTCTAGGGTGAGGAAAAAGGCGCGTTGGTCCGTTCGCGCCTTCTGGGTTTTCAGGGTGGCGATGGGGTCGGTCATGGCGCTTCACTCCGTTTTCGAATGGTGTCTCTCACGCGTTAGATTCTTGAAATGGGGATTGGGTAACACGACAAGGTTTGGATTTCCGGGGACGCATCGCGGATAATGTTTCGCGGCCTCTGTTCACTCTTATCCTACCCCCATTTCCCCGAACTTTCAACCGCCATTTTTGTCATGCACGCCGAATCGCCTTCCTTTCCCAAACTCCGCTCTCTGAACATCCAGGCCATTCACTATCAGGGCGCGCCCTCACTGCTGCTACAAGACCCTTTCCAACTGGCCGGACAATACATGATTCTGCCGCAGGTCTATGGTCCGGCCTTGTATCTATTGGATGGCACGCGGGATATCTCAGGCGTGCGCCAGGAGCTGGCGCTCCGTTTCGGATTAGGCGCCGAAGAAGACGCCATCGAACAACTTGTGGCCGCGCTAGACGAGCTTTACTTCCTGGAAAATGCGCGTTTCCGTCAGGCTTATCAGGAAGCGTTGGCGCGTTATTATCAGCTTCCCCATCGCCCCATGCTCCTGGCTGGCGAGGGCTATCCCGCAGACCCCGCCCAGCTCAAAGCCCAGTTCGACGCGTATCTGGCGGAGGTCGGGCCTGTGGCTGCGATGCCGCCCTCGGGCAGGCTCATCTTCAGCCCCCACATCGACTACGCTCGCGGGCATGAGGTCTACGCCCAGGTGTGGAAGGCGGCGGAAGCCATGGCCCGGGCCGCAGAGTTGGTTATTATTCTGGGCACGGACCACTATGGCGACTACAATCCGATCACCCTCACCCGGCAGAGCTACGCCACGCCCTACGGCATCCTGCCCAATGATCAACTCCTGGTGGACCGTCTGGCTCGGGCCGTAGGTGGAGAACAGGCATTTGCAGGGGAACTCTATCACCTGGGAGAGCATTCGCTGGAGCTGGTGCTGGTTTGGATGCATCACATGCGCGGGGGCGAACCTGTGCCGACCATTCCCATCCTGGCGGGCTCGCTTCTCCCCTTTCTGGATGCCTCCCATCCCCCCGCGGACGATCCTGTTCTCGCCCGATTCCTGGCAGAACTGCGCTCCATCCTGCGTGAACGTCCTCACACCCTGGTCATCGCCTCGGGCGACCTGGCTCACGTGGGCCCCGCGTTCGATGGCGAGCCCGTGGACGAGGCGAAACAGGCGCAGATCCGCCAGCTCGATGACGAGATGTTGAGGTTGCTGGCCGCAGGAGACGCCGAGGGCTTCTGGGGCGTCATCAAGCGGGTGCGGGACGAGAACAATGTGTGTGGCGTCGCGCCCTTCTACCTGAGTTTGAAGGCGGTTGGGGCGGTGGAGGGCGCTCGGGCGGGCTATGCGGTTTGCCCGGCGGATGATCGGGAAACCTCCGTGGTCACCATCGCGGGCGTGGCGTTCGGCTAAAGGGCCGCGTTTTCTCTACGAAATCATCTTTTTGGTATAATGGAGTCAGTACCGATTCTCACCTCTCCCATCATCAACTCTTGCAATGGAGCGAGGCATCATGGCCGAACAGATGACATATTGGACCACCCTGTGGGTTGACAGCATGGATCGCCACGCATGGCAGGAGCGGGCGAAGGAAGCGCTTGCTCTGGATGGCGTTGAGGAGATTCAGATCGATTCTCAAAGCGGCCAGGTTCGCGTGCGGTACGATTTCAAACAGATCACGCCTTTCCATCTTCACACGCATCTCCGCGCCGCTGGCCTTTGATTTCCAACCTCGTTTTCATCGCCCCCGCCGAAGATGACCCCCGCCATGAACAAAAACGATTGCCTGCCTCGGAAGGAACCGACCCCGCCTCTTCAGTGAAAGAGGTCGTCGGGAAGTAAGCGACCGGACGCGAAAAGACCTCCGCGAAGCGGAGGTCTTTGTTTATGGATGCCGGGGTCTCGAGATCAAGGGAACGCGGGCGGCGTGACGGTAGGGCGATGGGGCGGCGTCACGGAAGGCCGCCGCGGGGGCGTGACAGGAGGACGAACGGGCGGGGTGTGAGGAGGCCGGCGCGGGGGCGTGGCCGTGGGCCGCGAC
>DUEQ01000139.1 GCA_011192085.1 Caldilineae bacterium | reverse complement strand
GAGGATAGGTCATGACCCCACCGAAAGTAGATGAATTGGACTACATACACTTTTGGGTTGCGGCCCAACGAGTCTTTAGCGCTACAGAGGCCGCGCGGATGCGGGAGGGAGAGCCCAATGCGCCGGCGCATGACACCTAGACGCGTCTTGGGAAATCCGCGCGGATTTCTCTCGGCGCGTCTATTTGGAAGGGGGCTTAAGCGCGGTTTGGTTGAACCACGCGGTAGTTGCGCATCATGCCCATGTCCTCGTGTTCGAGGTTGTGGCAATGATAGAGGTAGAGTCCGGTGTAGTCCTTGAATTCGACCTGCACCTGCACTCGCTCGCCAGGCATGACTAACACGGTGTCTTTCCAGCCGCCATCCACATAGCCATCTTTCACCGTTTCCCAATTGGAACGTTGGGTGGCGTTGGTGGGGGCCTGTCGCGACACAACGCGGAATTGTAGACCGTGGATATGCATGGGATGGGGCATGCCACCTCCCATACCGCCGCCGTTGGGGAAGTTGTTGGAAAATTCCCATATTTCCTGCGCGCCCAACTCCACCGTTTCATCCGGCGCGACCGCCTCCATCTGGAAGGTGCGGCCATTGATGGTCCACTGACCAAATTGCACGTAGAGATAGAACGTGCGTGTGGCCTGTTGCGGTTGCGCCTGATCGGCTTGAAAGTCGAGGCGCGGTTCAGTCCGAGATGCGCTTCCATTCGCGCCCGCACCGTTCAAGATGAGAGGCATGTAAGTCGGGTTCGACAGCGTCGGTGGCGTGGATGTGGCCGTAGGTGTTGGTGATGGCGTGGGTGTGGGCGTGAGCGTTGGGGTGTCTTGGGCCTCGATCCGGAAGCGCATGATTTCATAATCGGAGCCGTTGGGTAGTGTTGTGGTCGATCCTCCACCGCCAAAGCCGGCTCCTGCAAAGGCCAGACTGCGCAAAGTTTGCACGCTTCCGGCCGGCCACCGGCTGAAGTCCACCAACAGTTCGACGCGTTCACCCGGTGCAATCACCACATAATTGCGCTGCACTGGCGCATCCAATAGCCCGCCATCAGAGCCGATAACCGTGAAGGGGGCGCCATCGGGCCAGCCCAATTTGTAAATGCGCGAGTTAGAGCCGTTGAGGACGCGAAAACGGTAGGTTGTTTGCTCCACCGTCAGGCTGGCATTGGGTTGTCCGTTCACGAGAATTTCATTGCCTAAAAACCCGGCCATGTTGGTGGCATAGACGAGTTGGTTTTGGCCATCGAAGGTGCGGTCTTGGATCACAAGAGGCAGATCGTAAGCGCCGGTGGGCAATCCTTGTTGGGCTTCTGTGCCGTCGGAAATGATGATAAGACCGGCCAGGCCATAGTAGGCTTGCGGCCCCGTGCGCCCGTGCGGGTGAGGGTGATACCAATAAGTCCCCGGCCGATCCATGATCTCGAAATCGTAGACATACGTCTCGTTGGGGCCGATGACCAATCGGGGGTGGCCGTCGGCCGCCTCCGGCACATGCAGTCCATGCCAATGCACGATGGTCTCTTCGTCGATCGTGTTGGTGAAATGGATACGCACGCGCTGGCCAGGTTGGAAATGGAGTATAGGGCCAAGGTAAGTGTTTGGTAGGGGTTGAACGGTTCCGGCAGGCCCTTTTACCAGATCGGCTTCATAGCGCCAAACCGTGGTTGGTAAGCCGCTGCGGATTTGCTCCTGGCCGATGACCGCTCGGAGATTGATCTCGACATCGGGTTCGGTCAGGCCGGTGAGGGTGCGTCCCCAAGCTTTGGCAGGAGAGGGAAGTCCCAAGGCGCTGCCGGCCAGTGCGCCCAGCGCGCCCAATCCCGAAAGACGTAGAAAATCGCGTCGGCTGAGTCCCTGTTTGTTGGAAAGTGTGTTGGTCATTGGTGCACTCTCTCTGAAATGTGGTGATGATAGGGATTTGAAGGT
>DUEQ01000138.1 GCA_011192085.1 Caldilineae bacterium | reverse complement strand
CGCTTTAACCTTTAATCTTTCATCTTCAATCTTTACAATTTCAACTCGTTCAGCTCATCCACATTGATGCTCTTGCGCGTGCGATAGATGGAGATCATCAACGCAAGACCGACCGCAGCCTCGGCTGCGGCCACGGCGAAGACGAACACCACGAAGATCTGCCCCGAGAGATCCGCCGGGGTCAGATAGCGCCAAAACGCGACCAGGTTGATATTGACCGCGTTCAACATCAACTCCACGCCCATCAGCACCGCGATGGCATTGCGGCGGACCAACACCGCAAAGAAGCCGATGCTGAACAACGCGGTGGCGAAGATGAGATACCAGGAAAGGGGAACGGTCATAGAACAGCTCCAGGGTTCAGTAATCAGTATTTTGATCAGTGTTCAGTGTTCAGTTGCGCTCGCGGGCCAGCATGATGGCGCCAACCAGGGCGACGAGCAGCAGAACGGACGCCACCTCGAAGGGGACGACGTAATGCCCGACGAAGCCCTGCCCGATCTGAGCGATGGCGTCGTCGGGAACCGCGGCCTCCACCACCTTGAACGGCATCTGAATGAGCAGCCAACCTAGCAGCAGGAAGAAGAAGACCACGCCGCCCAGGGCCCAATAGAGCTGGCCGTTATACGCGCCCGCCTCCTTACCCATCACATGCTTCGAAAGCATGATGGCGAACACGATCAGGGTGGCAATGGCGCCGATATAGATGACGATCTGCGCCATGCCCAGGAACTCCGCCTCCAGCAGGATGAACAGGACGGCGATGCCGAAGAACACGCCCACCAGAAACAGGGCAGCGTGGAAGAGATTGCGGGCCAGCGCCACGCCCAGAGCCATCAGCAGGGTGACGGCGGCAACGAAGAGGAAGAGAATCTGTTCGACCATAAAACCAGTTCCTTACAATCGAGGGAGTTCAGGGGTGAACAAGCGCTTGTTTTGCGTCGCCTGCAGGGTGCGAGTATAGCGCCCCAGCAGTGAGAGGGTGACCAGCAAGATCACGACATTCAGGATCAGCAGAAGCGAGCCCGTGACCAGATTGGGCAGCGCCATCTCCGCGCCCATCTTGGCGATGATGGCCGAGCCCAACAACAGCGCCAACCCCATGGGCACCAGCACCTTCCAGCAGAAAGCCATCATCTGATCGATGCGCAGCCGGGGGAAGGTGGCCCGCACCCAGGCGAACAGGAAGAACATGAACAGGGTCTTGGCGAAGAAATATACCACGCCCAGCGCCGGGATCTGATCCACAAAGGGGCCTTGCCAGCCGCCCAGGAACAGCGTCGTGGCCACGGCGGAGAGGATCCAGGTGTTCAGGAAGAAGGCCAAATAGAACCAGGCGAATTTCATGGCCGAGTATTCGATGTTATACCCCGCCACGATCTCCGACTCCGCCTCCAACAAGTCGAAGGGGGCGCGTTCGCCCTCGGCCAGGGCGGCCACGAAATAGAGCGCGAAGGCCGCGGGCAGAACCCACACAAACCATCCCAAGCCGAACAGCGAGCCCTGCCCCCGCACGATGTCGTTCAGATTCATGCTGCCCACCAGCAGCACGGGGATCATCATCACCAGGGCGATGGGGATCTCGTAGCTGAAGAGCTGGGCCACCACGCGGAACCCGCCCAGCAGCGCGTATTTGTTGCGAGACGCCCAGCCCGCCATGAGCATGGCCATGGCGCCCAGCGCGCCAAAGGCCATCAGATAGAGGACGCCCACGTTGATATTCGCGCCTACCACCTCATCCGCGAAGGGGATGACGACGAATAGCATGAGCACATGGAACACGGCGATGACCGGGGCCAGGTTGAAGGTGATGCGATCCGCGTCCGCGGGCGTGATATCCTCCTTGGTGAGCAGCTTCAACGCATCCGCGATAGGCTGGATCAGGCCAAAGGGACCGACGCGATTGGGGCCCAGACGATCCTGAATGCGACCCGCCAGCTTGCGCTCCAGCCAGATGAGGGCCAAAGCCAGCAGCAGGGCGATGCCCAGGATGATCAGGGCGCCCAAGAGCCAGTTGATCAACAACACCCAACCTTCAGGTAGTCCCAACCCCTGAAGCCAGGCGATGAACGATTCTCCGATAGCTCTCAAATCCATAGGATAACTCCGGGAGATGAATGGATGAGGTTCGCAACAGTGCGTTTCATCGAATGCACATCTGCGTGCAAAATGGGGAGACCTTTTCGCAATCGTCAAGAACGGACGCGTGACCGCGGCAGGCGCCATCACGTCCGCCGCGCCTCAGGCTTCCTTACTGCCATTCCAGCGCGTCTTTCTTCCAGGCGTAGATGAGACCGACAAACAGCATCAGCACAAACACAATCGCCTCGAACAAAGCGAACCAGCCGACTTTGTCAAAGGCGACCGCGAAGGGGAACAGGAAGACCATCTCCAGGTCGAAGACCACGAAGATCAAGGCAAAGAGATAGTATTGAGCCCGAAACTGCACCCAGGCGTCCCCAACCGTCTCAATGCCACATT
>DUEQ01000137.1 GCA_011192085.1 Caldilineae bacterium | reverse complement strand
GCTGCAATTTTATGATGAAGGGGTTCCAGCCTCCATCGATTACCCACAGGTTGACCTCTGGACATTCTTGAGCGACACGTTCAAGAACTATCCCGACAACGTCGCCCTGCGCATGATCCTCAAATATCTTCCCCTGGGATTCAAGCTGGGCGTGAAGATGACCTACCAGGAGCTGGAAGATAAGGTGAATCGGCTGGCCACAGCCATGGCGGGCATGGGCATCAAGAAAGGGGACCGGGTGGCGGTGCAGATTCCCAATTCGCCAGGCACGGTGATCGCATTCCTGGCCATTGTGCGCCTGGGCGCGATCGTGGTCAACACCAACCCCATCTACACCTCCCGCGAGATGCGCCATCAGTTCAATGATTCGGGTGCGAAGGCGGTGGTCATCTGGAACAATCTCTATCCCAAACTCCACGACATCCAGAAAGACACCGGCGTTGAAAAAGTCATCATCTACCACCTCAACGACTTCATGAACCCGGTGTACGCCGCCCTGTTGAAAAAGGGCATGAAGGACAGTTGGGTGGACGTGCCCGAAGGAGATGGCGTCTATTGGATGAAGACCCTCATCGCCAACAACCCGCCCAATCCGCCTCAGGTGAATATCGACACCAACGACGTAGCCCTGTTCCAATACACCGGCGGCACCACGGGCGTCCCCAAGGCCGCCATGCTCATGCACAGCAACCTCATCGCCAACGTCATGCAGATCGACGCCTGGGTGCCCGATATGGCCCACGGCAACGAGGTATTCATGGGCGCGATCCCCTTCTTCCATGTCTTTGGCATGACCGTGGGCATGTTGGAGAACCTCTATGTGGGCGGCAAGCTCGTGCTCATGCCCGATCCCCGGGACATCGAGCTATTGATGACCATCATCCAGCAGGAGGGCGTCACCCTGTTCCCTGGCGTGCCCACCCTGTACGTGGCCATTATCAATCACAAAAACGTCACAAATTACAATCTGCATTCGGTCAAAGTGTGCATCTCGGGTGGCGCGCCCCTGCCCATTGAGGTGCAACGCAAGTTCGAGGAGATCACTGGAGGCAAACTGCGCGAGGGGTATGGCTTGACAGAGACATCCCCGGTTACCCACGCTAACCCAATCTACGGCCTCTACAAAGTGGGCTCCATCGGTCTGCCCTTCCCCGATGTCGAAGCCCGCATCGTCTCGCTGGACCCAGACGAGGAGGGCAAATTCCGCACCCTGGGCGTGGGCGAAGAGGGCGAACTGGCTGTGCGCGGGCCTCAAGTGATGAAGGGCTATTGGAACCGGCCTGATGAGACGGCCAAGGTGAAAGATGAGGAAGGCTGGCTCTACACGGGCGACATCGCCAAAATGGATGAGGACGGCTATTTCTACATCGTGGATCGCAAAAAGGACCTGATCATCGCTTCAGGCTACAACATCGTGCCACGCGAAGTGGAGGAAGTCCTTTACGAGAATCCGAAAGTGCAGGAAGCCGTGGTCGTGGGCGTGCCCGACCCCCGGCGCGGGGAGACGGTGAAAGCCTTCCTCGTGCTGAAACCAGGTGAAACCGCAACCGAACAAGAGATCATTGCCTTCTGCAAAGAGCGCCTGGCGCCCTACAAGGCGCCTAAGCTGGTGGAATTCCGCACAGAGCTGCCCAAGTCAGCCGTGGGGAAGCTGCTGCGGCGGGCGTTGGTGGAAGAGGAGAAACAGAAGCTAGCCGCGCAACAGCAGAAAGGCGGAAAGGAAGCTGCTGAAACCGGCGAATCTTAAAGCGATCAGCCTGAAACAGTAAGTCAAGCAGCAGGCGGCGGACCCGAGGGGTCTATCGTCTGCTGTTTTGCGTGGCGCAAGCGCGACGTTGGCGGGGGCTTCGAAAGGAGATAAGAGATTTTGCGCACTGCGTCATGACTTTGTATAATTGCACCCAAACACTTGTTTTTGCCGATTGTGCGTTCAAACGCCCCTGCAACGATGCACGTCCTTCCACATCCCGGCCCGAAGAAGGGCAACAATCGCATGGCGCCGAGGCCTTGCTCGGCCCGTTATTCGCGTGGGGACATGTCGAAATCAGGAGTTCGAAGTCAGGCGCCCCAAACCTGTCCGTCAACATCGTGAGCCAGAGCCGCCCAGGCCCTTGGGGCGCGCCTCTGGTCATCACGTTTCATCAACGCATTCATCTCAACCCAAGTAAGGAGAGGCAATATGCGCTATCTGGTTTGTATCAAACAAACGCCGGACACGGCGGAGCTTCCCAAGATCTCGCCGGAAGAAGCCGCGTCCGGAAAACTGAGCGTGAATCTCGTGGTCAATCCCTGGGATGAGCACGCCATCGAAGCGGGCCTTCAGCTCATGGAAACCTATGGCGGAACGACCGGCGCGGTCACCGTGGGCGACGAGGGCGCGATCGATGCGCTGCGCAGCGCCCTGGCCATGGGCTGCAAGGACGCCACCCTGGTGAATTACGCCGGCGACAGCGATCCCCAGATCGCGGCCGAGCTGCTGGCCGCGGCGGTCAAGCAGGATGGCGATGTGGATGTCGTCGTCATGGGCCAGATGACCGTGGATGGGAATTCGGGCCTGACCCCCATCGCGCTGGCCCGCAAGCTGGACTGGCCCATGCTCACCGGCGTGGCCAAGATCGTGGAGCTGGCCGATGGTAGCATCACCGTGGAGCGGGTGGTGGGACAAGCCCGTCTGACGGTGAAAGCCCCCACGCCCGTGGTGCTCTCCGTCATCAAGGAAATCGGCGAGCCTCGCTATCCCACCTTCATCAACATCCGCAAAGCCGCCCGGGTGAAGATCCCCGAACTGACCGCGGAGGACCTGGGCGTGACTCCCCCTGCGCCTGTGGTGCACATAAGCAACTTCCGCAAACCGCCCGCCCGCGACGCCCAAGTCAAGCTGTTCGAGGGCTCGCCGCAGGAAGCCGCCGCCGCGCTCATCGACGCGCTGCTCGAAGAAAAAGTGTTGTAAGGAGGAGAGAACCATGAAATTCCTGGTTTACATCGAAACCGATATGGGCGACGTGGTCGCCAGCAGTTGGGAGGCCCTGGGCGCAGCCTTGAGCCTCAGCGGCGATGTGGAAGCCGTCGTCATCGGCGATCGCATTGGCGAGGTGACGGAAGAAGCGGTGGCCCGCGGCGCCGGAAAGGTCTACTCGGTCGAGGACGAGACCCGCGCCCTCTTTGATCTGGATCGCCATCTGGCGGATGTGAAAAATGTGCTGGCCCAGAGCGGCGCGGACGCGTTTCTGGCCTCGCACACCACCAATGGCCGGGATTTGGCCGCGGCTCTGGGCGCGGACCTGGGCGCGGGCGTCATCGCCGACGCGCTGGAGCTGAGCCTAGAGGATGGAAAGCTGAAGGGCGTTCGAGGCGTCTATTCGGGCAACATCTTGGTGGATGTGACTGTGGATGGCTCGCCCCAGATCGCGACCCTGCGCCCGCGCGCGTTCGCCCCCGCGGAAAAGGCGGAGGGCCGCACCGCGGAAGTCATGTTGACAGACCCCGCGGATGTGAACAGCCCCTACGAAGTGCTGGACGTGCAGCGGGCCGAGAAGGGCGAAATCAGTCTCACCGAGGCCAGCATCATCGTCTCCGGCGGCCGCGGCGTGGCCAAAGATCCCGAGCTGGGCTTCGACCTCATCCGCCAGCTCGCGGGCGTGCTGGGCGCGGCCGTGGGCGCTTCCCGAGCAGCCGTGGACGCGGGCTTTATCTCCTACGACCATCAGGTGGGCCAGACCGGCAAGGTCGTCCGCCCCGACCTCTACATCGCCTGCGGCATCAGCGGCGCGGTGCAGCACCTGGCGGGCATGGGCTCCAGCAAGATCATCGTGGCCATCAACAAGGACCCCGAAGCTCCCATTTTCTCCGTGGCCAACTACGGCATCGTGGCCGATCTCTTTGAGGTCGTGCCCGCCATGACCGAGGCCGCCCGCGAGAAGCTGGGCAAGTAAGCATTACGTCCTCAAACGACAACAAACGCCCGGGCACATCCACGCCTCGGGCGTTTTTGCTTTGACAACAGAGGATGGACCACCGACGATAGACGATTGCATCAGCCATCTCCATCGTCCATCCTCTATCCGCCATCGTCTAAGCATCGATTTCAGCATGGGGCGGCAGGGGAATGCGCCTTTGCAGACAGATGGCCCCATATCGCCACCTCACCCAGGCAAGGATCAGGATCGCGCCTATGACGATGGCGATATTGCCGATGAAGCCCGCTTCTGGCCCGAACGCGCCCCCCGTCCACAGGTCGGGCCCGCGTTGCTCGATGGCGATGAACGTGATGGCGTTGGCGGGCGTGCCGCTGACGGGAAAGCCGAACACATTGCCCTGGAAGAAATTCCAGGCGATGTGAAGGCCAATGGGGATGGCAAGCTCCCCAGTGAGCACATACCCCAGGCCCAAGAAGAGTCCGGCCAGAACCAGATTGATGGTGCTGACCGTGGTGGCGTTGGGATTGGACGCATGCGCCGCGCCGAAGCTGAGGGAAGAAAGCGCCCATGCCAGGAACAGGGCGATACTCGGGCCCCAGAATTTGAAATTCAGGCCTTCAGCCAGGTTGTGGAGCAGATAGCCGCGGGAGAGCAACTCCTCGAAAACGCCCACGGCCAGGAACAGGAAAAGAGGAGCAAGCAGCGCGACGCCGAAGGCCGTTCCCTCGGGCGCTTGGAAAAATCGGGTCACCGCGACCCATCCCAGCATGAGTTCGGTCAGGAAGATCCCCGTCATCAACAGCGCGCCCAACCCCAAGCCGAAAGCCAGGTCCAGCCACCACCCCTTTCCCAACCGAAATCCGTAGTCGCTAAAGGGGCGGCGATCCACCCAGCGCCCGATGATCACCAGGGTGACGGCCAGGGCGATGAGCATGAGCCATTCGCTGGCGGCCCATCCCACAGCCAACAGCTCCCCCTCACCCTGTTGCAAAGCATCCACCATCTCAGGCGAAATGAAATAGATGAGCGACTGCGTTCCCGCCAGCAGCGGCATAAACACCAACAGGAAGATGAAAAAGCGCCAGAGAAAGCGCAGACGGCGCTCCTCAGCATTCCAGAAGAGGGTTTTGATGATGTCCACGGAGTTCCTCCCTTGTCCTTATGTCTTTGATGTTGGCGGAGCGAAACAATGCTAGTCTAATCCAAATTACGACGTTTCTCAAGGGAGGTTGCAGGAACCCCAAAAAATAACAACGCCCCCAAGGGCGGAGCCTCGGAGGCGCAGTGAAGGCGTTCCACGGGCGGCCCATGAACTCATATGCGCGGCCGCAGCGCCCGCAACTGCCGGAAAAGCTCTTTTTCCTTCTCGCTCAGGTTCTTGGGCAGTTTGGCCGTGACCTCCACATAGAGATCGCCCTTCTGGTCGGGGCGTTTCAGGTTGGGCATGCCCTTGCCCCGCAGGCGAAAGGTCTTGCCATTGTTCGTCTCGGGCGGGATGTTGAGGATGACCGGGCGGTCCAGGGTAGGCACCTGGACTTCGCCCCCTAGGATGAGGGTATAGAGGTCCACAGGCAGCTTCAGGCGCAGGTTGTCGCCCTCGCGCTTGAATTGAGGATGAGGCAGAACGTTGATTTTGAGATAGAGGTCGCCCGGTTTGCCGCCGTTGCGGCCCGGCTCGCCCTTGCCCGCGACGCGGACCCGAGAACCGGTCTTCACCCCGCGCGGGATGGTTACCTCAATGCGCTCGCCATCCATCTGCAAGACTCGAGTCGCTCCGCGATAGGCCTCCTCCAGGGTGATGTCCACGGGATGCTCGATGTCGCGGCCGCGCATGGGGCGGCCGCGAGCGGCCGTCCTCCCTGCGTAGGCGCCGCCGAAGATATCCTCGAATCCGCCCGTGCGGGGCCCGGTGTGGCGTCCGCCCATGCCAAACAGGGCCTCGAAGAAGTCGGAGAAGCCGCCCGCGCCCCCAAACATCTCCTCCAATTCCTCAGGGGATACGGTGCGGTAGCCGGTTCCGCCGGGCGCACCCGCTGCCCCTGGCTGCCACTGCTGCCAAAAGTCTTCAGGTCGACCTCCCGCGCCGGTGAAGTGCTTCCACTGCGCGCCGAACTGGTCATACTTCTTGCGTTTCTCCGGGTCGGAGAGGACCTCATAGGCCTCGTTGATCTCCTTGAACTTCTCCTCCGCGGTGGGGTCGTTGGGATTGGCATCGGGGTGGTATTGGCGAGCGAGCTTGCGATACGCCTTTTTTATCTCTTTCTCGGTCGCGTTGCGGGACACGCCGAGGATTTTGTAGTAGTCCTTGTATTCCATAACACCTCAGGGTGAAAGATGATAGAT
>DUEQ01000136.1 GCA_011192085.1 Caldilineae bacterium | reverse complement strand
GCCTACGTCCACTTCTCGGAGAGGTGAATGCAAAACTTCTTATCGATAGCTATCAACAACCAAGGAGTCAAAAAATGAACACGAAGCGCATCGCCATCCTCATTAGCGCCCTGCTCATCATCGTTTTCGTCCTGGTCGGATGCAGCGTCACCCAGGTGGGGAAGGATGTCATCGGCAAGGGGCAGGAGGAGACGGGCGTCACGGTGGTGCAGGCCCAGCAGGCGCCTACGCCCACGCCCGCCCCCGTGCAACTCCCCGCTGAGCATGAGGATGCGCTGAGCATCGCCATAGCCCAGCAAGAAGCCCTGGCCGACCTGTATAATCGGGTCGCCCCCTCGGTGGTGAACATCAAAGTCACCGTCAGCCATCCCGATATCGGTCAGGGTCAGGAGACGCAGCCCGAATTCCCCTTCGGGCTGCCTGGCATGCCCGGGCAGCCGGGCGATATGCCCCCCATCCGGGGCGAAGGGTCTGGTTGGGTGTATGACGCCGAAGGCCACATCATCACCAACAACCATGTCATCGAAGGCGCTTCCGATATCATCGTCACCTTCCACAATGGCTTGTGGGCCAAGGGAGAACTGGTGGCAACGGACCCCATGGCCGATCTGGCCGTGATTAAGGTGGAACCGTCCAAGGGCGTGGAGCTGAAGCCCCTGCCCCTGGCTGCGCCCGACAGCCTGCGCGTGGGATACAGCGTCATCGCCATTGGCGCGCCCTTTGGTCTGGAAGAGACCCTGACCACGGGCGTGGTCAGCGCCATTGGCCGCAGCCTGCCCGTAGACCTAAACGCTGTAGGCCCCCACTACTCCCTGCCTGACGTCATCCAGACCGACGCAGCTATCAACCCTGGCAACTCAGGCGGTCCCCTGCTGGATCTGACCGGCCGGGTGGTGGGCGTTAACTTCGCCATTGAATCCCCGGTGCGGGCCAGCTCCGGCATCGGCTTCGCCATCCCCGTCTCCATCGTGCAGCGAGTCGTCCCCGCACTCATCGAGAACGGCAAGTACGAGTACGCGTATCTAGGCATCCGCGGCCAAAGCGTCACCCCAGAACTGGCCGAAGCCCTGAACCTGCCCGAGGGCGTGTTGGGCGCCTATGTCGATCAGGTTGTGCCTGGCGGCCCAGCCGATAAGGGCGGCGTCAAAGGCGGCGGGAAAGTGATCTCCACCGATGGCGTTGAACTGCACAAAGGCGGCGATATCATCATCGCCATCGATGGCGAACCTGTACGCAACTTCAACGATCTGGTCGCCTATCTGGTGACCAAGGCTTCGCCTGGACAGGAGGTGACGTTGACCGTGCTGCGGGATGGCAAAGAGATGGACCTGAAAGTCACCCTGGGCAAGCGGCCCGAACAGCCAGAACAGACGCCCCAGGAGATGGCGGGCAAGATCACGCCCAAGGCGGCCATTGCCATCGCCCGCGACACCGTCGAAGAGCAAGGCCTGCTCAAGGGCAAGCTCAAAGAAACCACGGTCATGCCTGGCTCCTACAACGGCAAGGAGGCATGGGTCGTGGAACTGAGTGACGGCAAGCACACTGCGGAGGTCATCATCGACGCGGAGACGGGCGAAGTGCTCTCGGCTGAAACCAGGTAAGTCCCCTTTCTCCTCTTCTCAGAAACCCCGGCGATGTTTGGCCGGGGTTTTGTTTTTGTCTACAATACACATCATCGCCCAACCCCCTTGTCCCATCGCCTGACTTATGACTCGACTGTGGATCGCCTCCCTACTGTTCGCTGGACTTCTGCTGGCCTGCGCGGTTCCCAAGGCCACGCCCCGCGGCCCATCCCCTCCTTAACGACCCTTCAGAACCCCAACCAACTCGCCCAATCACACAGTCAACGCAGCCCCATGGCAATGGGATGATGTGAGCGCATTGGGCGATGTCGCGGTCAACCATTTCTATGTGATCCAGGGCGAACGCTTCGATCATGGCTGCACCGACTCCAACCGGATGGGCGAGTTCGATGTCGCCTTGACGCCAGGCGACTAAGCGCCAGGGCGCCCATGCCATCGCCATTCGAAACATGGACGTTATTTTCAGAATAGCTCATGCACTTGCTCATCCTCTCGCCCATCTCCCCCCTGCCCATCTTCACGGGCGGACGCCAGCGGCTCTATCAGATCACCCGCGAGCAGGCCCGCCGCCACGAGGTGACCTTTCTCAGCTTCTGCCGAAATGAGGAGGAGGGGGAAGGCCTGGCCCAGTTGGAGCGGGAGTTGGGGATTCGCGTGGTGCGCGTTCCTTTCATCAGCCTGAAACGGGCGCTGCGAGGGAAGCTCAGCCGGGATGTGGCGGCCCTGGCCCGGGGACAGTGGCGGGCCCGGCGACAGCGCCTGCCCAGGGACATCTCCGTATGGGATCAGCCAGCCATGCATCGGGCGCTGTCAAAGGAGCTGAAGCGGGCGCGATATGACATCGTGCAGGTGGAATGGCCCTACCTCGCGCCCTACGTCCTGCGCGCCGGCCTCCCACCCACCGCGCTCATCACCCACGACATCTTCAGTGTGAGTCTGGCCCGGCGGGCGGCGGTGCAGGAGGATGCGCGGGCCAGAAAGGCGTTGCGGGAGCAGGCCCGACGCTGGGAGGCGTACGAGCGGTTCATCTATCCCCGCTTCACCCTGGTCGCGGCCATGTCAGAAGCGGATGCAGCTATCATTCGAGACCGCGCGCCCCAGGCGCGCATCATCCTCAGCCCCAACGGCGTGGACGCCCGCGGCATTCAGCCCGGTCCCCTCCGGCCGGACGCGCGCCATCTCCTGTTCGTGGGCTCCCCCACCCACGAGCCCAACCTCGACGCGGCCTGCTGGCTGCTGACCGAGATCTGGCCCAGGCTCCATGCCCGTCATCCCCACCTCACCCTGACCTTGGTCAATCTCGACCATCCACGAGTGCGGAGCTGCGCGTTGCGCGCGCAGAGGGTGCGCATCACCGACCGCGTGCCCGAGGTCTTGCCCTTCTACCGGGAGGCGGACATCGCGCTCGCGCCCATCCGCGCGGGCTCGGGCACGCGGCTGAAGATCCTGGAGGCCTTCGCCGCGGGCGCGCCCGTGGTCAGCACGCCCCTGGGCTATGAGGGGCTGGCCGTCACGCCGGGGGAACATCTGCTGGCTGGGGATACGCCCGACGCCTTCATTGCGGCCATTGAGCGGCTCTTGGCCTCTCCAGATCTCCGTCGGCGACTGGCCCAAAACGCCCGCTCTCTGGTCAAGGCCCGCTACGACTGGTCGAAAATTGTGGATGATCTGGACCAAGCGTATACAATGATTCGGCACAGGCGTCTCGATCCCTAGGGGGTCTTCGCACCCTTTTCGGAGCCTTGCAAATCTTCAATGTCCCATTCCACAGACCCGAACCTCCATTCTGCATCATGTTTCAGACTATCTGCATTTTCTGCGGCTCCCGGCCAGGGGTGAACAGCGCCTATGTCGAGGCGGCCCGGGCCATGGGACGTCTTCTAGCCGAGCGAAAAATCACCCTCATCTTTGGCGGCGGCATGACCGGCATCATGGGCGCGCTGGCCGATGCAGCACTTGAACATGGTGGACGGGCTATCGGGGTCATCCCCGAAAGCATGAATGTGTCCAAGGTCGTGCATGAAAACCTGACTGAACTCATCGTCACACCGAACATGTATAGCCGCAAGGTGAAGATGTTCAAACTCTCGGACGCGTTCATCACCTTGCCGGGCGGGCTGGGCACGTTGGATGAGCTATTCGAGGCCCTGACTTTGAGTCAGCTTGGCTACGAGCCCAAGCCCATCGGCATCCTCAATGTGGCCCGCTACTATGACCCCCTGATGGAGCTCATCGATCATGCCATTGAAGCGGGGTTCATCGCGCCCCGTTATCGAGATGTGTTCACCGTGCGGGAGGAGCCCGCGACGCTGCTGGACGTCATGGCCGCGTTTGAACATCCCCTGGTCCGAGGTCCGAGGTCGGAGGTTTGAGATCGGGGGTCGGAAATCTATGGAATTTCTATCCAGTCTCCAATCCTCAATCTCCCCCGCGCACACCTCCCTACGCCCGATACCCTCTTACGCCCCACGCTCCTCTCCCCCTTACATCATCATGACCCACGAACTGACTCCCTGGATCATTACTGCGGTCATCGGCGCAGGATTTCTGGCAGGGTTCATCAATACGTTGGCGGGAAGCGGCAGCGCCATCACCCTGCCCCTGCTGGTGTTTCTGGGCCTGCCCGCGAATGTGGCCAACGGCACGAACCGGATCGGCGTGCTGCTTCAGACCGGCGTCAGCATGGAGAGCTTCTATCGTCAGGGCTATCTCGACTGGCGAGAGGCGCTGACCCTGTTGCTACCCACCATCGTGGGCGGGGTCATCGGCGCGCAGGTTGCGGTGAACCTGAATGAGCGGGCCATGCGGCTGGCCATCGCCGGGATGCTCATCCTCACCTTCTTTCTCATCATTCTCAAGCCCAAACGCTGGCTCGTGGGGCGAGAGGAGGGCGCGCGCCAGCCCAACTGGAAGGATTGGATACTCTTCTTCTTCATCGGCGTCTATGGCGGATTCATCCAGGCCGGGGTGGGCATCTTCCTCCTGGTGGGGCTGGTGATGGCCATCGGACACAACTTGATTCGGGCCAACGCCATCAAGGCGCTGCTGGTGCTGGCTTTCAATGTCTTCGCGTTCTTCGTGTTTCTCTACAACGGCCAGGTGTCCTGGCTGCTAGGCGTCATCCTGGCGGTAGGGAATATCGTGGGCGCGTGGGCCGCGGTGAAGTTCGCCACGAAGGAGTGGGCGCAGATCTGGGTGTATCGCCTGCTGCTGGTCGTGGTGGTGGTTTCAGCCGCGCGCATGCTCTATATGGCGCTGACGGGCTGATTGCCCGCCCCGCGGTTTATCCCCGAATCATCTGAATCACCCCATAAAACGCCAGAGCGAGCCCCGTCATCGCCACATGCACCGCCAGGGCCACGGCCAGGCCCGATGCAAACACGCCAAACATCGCCGCGATGGTCTGCGACCAGGAGGGTGGCAGCGCGGGCATGAATCCGAACAGGTAGAGGGGGAGGAGCACCAAGGTCAGGTAGATGGCCATCTGTTGGATGGGCGCGCGATCGCTGGCGCTGAGGAACATGCTGCTGCTGATGGTGAAGAGCAGATAGAGCAAGATCGGGGCGTCGGGGTGTTGAAATGCGGCTAACAGCATTCCCGCGACGGCCTCGAATTGCTCCGAATGCGCGGCCTGCTTCATAGCTTCGACGTCCACCAGCACATAGCTCAACCCCACAGTCAGCAATCCGCCTAATAGCATGGGGGCCATGCCGATGAGAGTGTGCTCCACCAGCCCGCCGCCCCGCACATCCACCGCCCCCAGGCGCACCTCACCCCCTTTCTGCACCTTGGGCAGCACGTTAAACCCGCCCGTTTTCACGCCCAGCGCCCTGGCCATGGCCCAATGTGCGAACTCATGCACCAGGGTGCCGGGCAGAAACAGTAGGGCGTACGTCACCACGGCCACCTGTTGCGATCCCGTCAGGCGGTAGATGCCCGCCATCAGGTAAAACGCCAATCGTCGCGTCAGCCACCAGATGGCGATCAGAAAACCTGCTGACCAGATGAGCGGGGACCAGAGCCCGGGCATGAATGGGATCGCGGGTGATGGGACTCAGTAGAGGCCCGAGGTAAGACGCACCATCTCCACGAAGGATGCCGCGGTGAGAGAAGCTCCTCCCACCAGCGCGCCATCGATATCGGGCTGCTGCATGAAGCTGACGATGTTGTTGGGCTTTGTACTGCCGCCATACTGGATGCGCACGGCCTGGGCCGCGGCCTCATCGTAAAGGTCTGCGATGGCCCCGCGTATGGTGACGCCAATGATCTGATTCGCTTCCGCGGGGCTGGCCGTCAGGCCCGTGCCAATGGCCCAAATGGGTTCGTAGGCGATGACCAGTGACGCGACCTGATCCGCGGTCAGGCCCGCGAGCGCGGCCTCCACCTGCGCCCGCACAAACGCATCCGTCTCCCCGGCCTGGTTTTGCTCCAGGCTCTCACCCACGCAGATAATGGGCGTGATGCCGTGGGCCAAGAGCGCGTGGGCCTTTTTGTTCACCCACTCGTCACTCTCGCCGAAGATGTTGCGGCGTTCCGAATGGCCGATGATGCAGTACTGGACCATGCCTTCCAGCATGCCCGGCGCAACCTCGCCTGTGAACGCGCCCTGCTCCTCGAAGAACACGTTTTGCGCGCCCACGGCCACATTCGTGTAGGCCAGCGCGCCGGCCACGGCCAGCAGGGAAATAAAGGGAGGACACACCACCGTCTCCACATTATGGCTATCTTTCACGCCCTCGCGGATGCCCCGCACCAGGGCCAGGGCCTCGTCGAGGGTCTTATGCATCTTCCAGTTGCCTGCGATGATGGGTTTTCGATTCATGGGGTGGGAATAGGAATGGGAGTGGATTAGAATTGGGGATTCGATAGAGATTCCTTAGCCTCCGACTCCGACGCCCGAGCAGCAAGCTTGGCCAGGCGGGCTTTCCGGGCCTCCTCGGCCTCCTGCATGGCCCGATCGTACGCAGCCTTCGCCTCCGCCACGTCTTCGGGCGCTAGAAATGTTCCACCGTGGATGCTGCGATCCACCAGGCGCTTGTTCTTGTCGAAGACCAGCGTCACTTCGATGCGCTGGAAGCAATGATAGCGGCCTGTCCCTACCAATACCTTGTGAACGCGATACTGCTTGACATCGAAATCCATGCTGAGGTCATTGTAGAGATCGACGCGCGCGGTGATGACTTCGCCGCAGCGGTCGCAGCGGACATGCACCCAGTAGTTACGGTCGCTGTTGGGCGAGGAGAACGCTTTTTTGATGAGGTCAAGGAAACTCATAGATTAGGTCAAGTATTCAGTGATTCCGTGTTCAGTATTCCGTGTTCGAG
>DUEQ01000135.1 GCA_011192085.1 Caldilineae bacterium | reverse complement strand
TCAAATCCAATCTTCAGCCACAAGGAAGTGTATCATGTCTGGACAAATCGTTACCATCGACGGCAATGAAGCTGCTGCATACGTAGCGCACAAGACCAACGAAGTCATCGCCATCTACCCCATTACGCCCTCCTCGCCCATGGGGGAATGGGCGGATCAGTGGAGTGCAGAGCAAAAGCCTAACATCTGGGGCACAATCCCCGTGGTAGTGGAGATGCAATCGGAAGGCGGGGCCGCGGGTGCGGTGCATGGGGCTTTGCAGACCGGGTCGCTGACCACGACCTTTACGGCCAGCCAGGGCCTGCTGCTCATGATCCCCAACATGTACAAGATCGCGGGCGAGCTCACCAGCGCCGTGTTCCATATCGCGGCCCGCTCCGTGGCCGCCCAAGCCCTCTCCATCTTCGGCGATCACAGCGACGTCATGGCCACCCGCGCCACCGGCTTCGCCATGCTCTTCGCCAACTCGGTGCAGGAAGTCATGGACTTCGCGCTCATCGCCCAGGCCTCCACCCTGAAGGCCCGAGTGCCCTTCCTCCACATCATGGACGGCTTCCGCACCTCCCATGAGATCAACAAGGTGGAGAAGCTGAGCGATGACGTCATGCAAGCCATGATCGACCCTGAGCTCATCCGAGCCCACCGGGCCCGGGCCCTGAATCCCGAAAAGCCCTTCATCCGCGGCACCGCCCAAAACCCCGACGTCTTCTTCCAGGCCCGGGAGAGGGTGAACCCCTACTATCTCAAGACCCCCGACATCGTCCAGGAGACCATGGACGAGTTCGCGAAGCTCACCGGCCGCGAATACAAGCTCTTCCAATACGTGGGCGCGCCCGACGCGGAGCGAGTCATCATTATGATGGGCTCAGGTGCGGAGACTGCGGAAGAGACCGTGAAATGGTTGGTGGATCGGGGCGAGAAGGTGGGCCTGATCAAGGTGCGGCTCTACCGCCCCTTCTCCGTCAAACACCTGATGCAGGCCCTGCCCGCCACCGTGAAGAAGGTGGCCACCCTGGACCGCACCAAGGAGCCTGGCGGTCCGGGCGAGCCTCTTTATCTCGATGTGGGCAACGCCATCAGCGAGGCCATGCGCGATGGCATCGCTCCCTTCACGCACGCGCCCCTGATGGTGGGCGGTCGCTACGGCCTCTCCTCCAAGGAATTCACGCCGGGCATGGTCAAGGGCGTCTTCGACGAACTGAAGAAAGACCATCCCAAGAACCACTTCACCGTGGGCATTTACGACGACGTCACCCACACCAGCATCGATTTCGACCCCGACTTCGACCTCATCCCCGACGACGTCTTCCAGGGCATGTTCTGGGGCCTGGGCTCCGACGGCACCGTCGGCGCGAACAAGAACTCCATCAAGATCATCGGCGAAGAGACCGACTTCCACGCCCAGGGCTACTTCGTCTATGACTCCCGCAAGGCGGGCGCGTGGACCATCTCCCACCTGCGCTTCGGCCCCCGGCCCATCCACAACACCTACCTCATCAAACACGCGGACTTCGTGGCCGTGCATCAGTTCGAATTCCTCTTCCACCGGGACATGCTGGCCTACGCCAAAGAGGGGGCGACCTTCCTCCTGAACGCGCCCTATCCGCCGGAAGAGGTGTGGGATCACCTGCCTCGTGAGGTTCAGGAAACCATCATCAAAAAGAAGCTCAAATTCTACGCCATCGACGCTTACAGCGTGGCCAAGGAAACGGGCATGGGCCACCGCATCAACACCATCATGCAGACCTGTTTCTTCGCCATCAGCGGCATCCTGCCCCGAGACGAGGCCATCGGCAAGATCAAGGAAGCCATCGTCAAGACCTACAGCAAGAAGGGCGAAAAGATCGTTGAGCAGAACTTTGCGGCCGTCGACGCCAGCCTGGCCCACCTCTATGAGATCCCCGTCCCCGACCAGGCCACCAGCGAACTGACCATGAAGCCGCCCGTGCCCGAAGAGGCGCCTGATTTCGTGAAGAACGTCCTGGGCAAGATGATCGCGGGCGAGGGCGACGAGCTGCCTGTGAGCGCGTTGCCCGAGGACGGCACCTATCCCAGCGCCACCACCCGCTGGGAGAAGCGCAACCTGGCCCTGGAGGTCCCCGTCTGGGAGGAGGATATCTGCATCCAGTGCGGCAAGTGCGTGCTGGTCTGTCCCCATGCGGTGATCCGGGCCAAGGTCTTCGAGCCCGAACTCCTTGAGAACGCCCCCGAAGGCTTCCAGGCAGTGGACGCCCGCTGGAAGGAATTCAAGGGCATGAAATACACCCTACAGGTGGCGGTGGAGGACTGTACTGGCTGCACCCTATGTGTCGTGGCCTGCCCTGTGACTGACAAGAAAGACCCCAACCGCAAGGCCATCAACATGCGGCCGCAACTGCCCCTGCGCGAGAAAGGCCGTCGCGATTGGGACTTCTTCCTGGAATTGCCCGAGGTCAAACGAACCAATGGCCTCAAGTTCACCAATGTCAAGAACATCCAGCTTCTCGATCCCCTGTTCGAATTCTCCAGCGCCTGCCCCGGCTGCGGTGAAACCCCCTACATCAAACTGATGACTCAGCTCTTCGGGGATCGCGTCGTTGTAGCCAACGCCACCGGTTGTTCCAGCATCTATGGCGGCAACCTGCCCACCACCCCCTGGACGGTGAACAAGGATGGCCGCGGCCCCGCCTGGAGCAACTCCCTCTTCGAGGACAACGCGGAGTTCGGCCTGGGCATGGCCCTCACCATCGAGAAGCAGACGGAATACGCCCGTGAACTGGTGGATCGCCTGCGCGACGTCATCGGCGATGACCTGGCCAACCGCCTGCTCACCACCGACCAGAGCACGGATGCCGGCATCGAGCTTCAGCGCCAGAACGTGGCCGAGCTCAAAGCCGTCCTGCAGGGGCTGGACTCCTTCGACGCCAAGGACCTTCTCAGCCTGGCCGACATGCTCGTCCGCCGTGGCGTGTGGATCATCGGCGGCGATGGCTGGGCCTACGACATCGGCTACGGCGGTCTGGACCACGTCCTGGCCTCTGGCCGGAACGTGAACGTCTTGGTCATGGACACCGAGGTCTACTCCAATACCGGCGGGCAGGCCTCCAAAGCCACGCCCATGGCCGCGGCCGCTAAATTCGCCATCGCGGGCAAGTCTCTGCCTAAGAAGGACCTGGGCATGATGGCCATGAGCTACGGTTACGTGTACGTGGCCCAGGTCGCGTTTGGCGCCAGCGACAGCCAAACGGTCAAAGCCTTTATCGAGGCGGAATCCTACGACGGCCCCAGCCTCATCATCGCCTACAGCCACTGCATCGCCCACGGCTACGGCCTGGAGGATGGCATCGACCATCAGAAACTGGCGGTGCAGACCGGCTTCTGGCCCCTGTATCGCTACGACCCGCGGCGTCGGGCCCAGGGCAAGAACCCCCTCGTGTTGGATTCCAGGGATCCCAAGAAGCCCTTCAGCGACTACGCCATGCGCGAGGCCCGCTTCCGCATGCTCTTCAAGACGAACCCCGACCACGCGGAAGAGCTGTTGGATGCGGCCCAGAAGGATATTCTTGAACACTGGGAGAAACTCAAGTCCCTGGCTCAGATCGCCAGCCTGTAATCCCTCACCAGGGCGATGGGGGGAAGACCATCGCGGTTGCGCCAGCCATCGCCCATCCTCTTCGAAAGATCCCCAACGCGCCTGCGCCGGGAGTTTGAAGCCTTCCGGCGCAGGCGTTTTCTTCTTCATCCCACAACGCCTTAGCCCTTCCTCACCTTGATCTTACCCTCCTTCTTGCCCAGCTTGGGCAGCTTCAGCTTGGGCGCGCTGATTTTGATGCGATGCGTAATGCTTTTTGCTGCGTCCGCCTTGGGGAAGAGGATGCGCAAGATGCCGTTCTCCAGCGTGGCTTCCCCTTTCTCCCCCTTCACCGCCACAGGCAGCGGTATGGCCCGTTCGAAGACGCGCGCCATGCGTTCATGCACGAACCAGCTCTCACCCTCCTCCCTTCGCGCTTCCTCGCGCTTCGCCCGGATGGTGAGAATGCCCTCATGCTCCTCGATCTCGATGTCATCCTCGGTGACGCCGGGTAGCGAGGCCTCGACGATCAGCTCCTTGTCGGTTTCATACACATCCAGGGGCAGATTGCCCAAGCTTTCGGCGCCATACGCCAGGTCGGGGCGCGCGTAGGGCGCGCTCCATGCCCGGCCCGGAGCGAACAGGCTCTCTTCGAAGAAGGCGTCAACGGGGCGAAGCACATCGTAGATCGGATCGTAACGGATCATGCGGGTCATGGCTTCACCTCCTGAGGATGGGGTTTCAACGCCAGACTGCCCGCCAGCGATGATCGCCAGCGGGCAGTCGGTTGCTCAGTCAGCTGCGATCATCAGCTGACCTTTTTGATGGAAATGTGCTTGGGCTTCACCTCTTCGGCCTTGGGGATGTGCAGCATGAGCACGCCATTCTCATACACCGCCTCCACCTTGTCGGCGTTCACCGGCACAGGCAGGGAGATGCTGCGCTGGAACATGCCGAAGCGGCGCTCGCGCAGATGATAACGCACATCCTCGGCCTCTTCCTCCGCCTTGATCTCGCCCTTGATGGTCAGGACGTTGTCAGCCAGGCTGATGTCCAGTTCATTGGGATCGATGCCGGGGATGGAGGCCTTGACGATGAACTCATCGTCCGTCTCGATCACGTCCAGCGGCAGCGCCCACGCGCCCGCCGATTGCCGCCACAGAGGGAAGGTGGAAGCCAGCTCAGACTCGAAGAGGCGATCCACTGCATTCTGCAGTTGCATCATCTCGCGGAAGGGATCCCAGCGTACCAGAGTGGTCATGGTCTCACCTCC
>DUEQ01000134.1 GCA_011192085.1 Caldilineae bacterium | reverse complement strand
CTCTTCGACGCGGTGGAAGCCTCCCCCACCGCGCGCCGCGACCCCCCCATCGCTCCCAATCGCTCCGAATCTATGGACGGTGATTCCCCATTGTCCATCGACCAGCATCCCTCGTCGGACCTCCTGGCCAACCTCAACTCCGCCCAACGGGAGGCCGCGCTCACCATCGATCGCCCACTCATCATCGTGGCCGGGCCCGGCGCGGGCAAGACCCGCACCCTCACCACCCGCATCGCCTATCTCATCCTCGCGCACGCCGTCGCCCCAGAACAGATCCTGGCCATCACCTTCACCAACAAGGCCGCGGAGGAGATGCGAGAACGGCTTGAGCAGTTGGTTGGAAAGTCAATCGCCGCGCGGATCACCATCAGCACCTTTCACGCCTTCGGGGTTCAGGTCTTGCGAGAGCATCTGGACGCCGATTTCGTCATCCTGGATGATCCCTTGCGGGAACAACTCGTGAAGGGCCTCTTCCTGGGTCCCAATGGCCGGGCGCGACGCCGCTTCCTCCGCCAACTCACCCAGGCCAAACAACATTTGTTGACGCCCGAAGACCCTGGCCTGTCCGAGCTTTTTCCCGACGATCCCGATTTCCCCATCCGCTATCGGGCCTATGAGGACGCACTGGCCCGAGATCATCTGCTGGATTTCGATGATCTCATCTTCCGCACCGTACGTCTGCTGGAGGAGCAGCCTCGGGAGTTGCAGACCTTGCAGGCCCGCTATCGCTGGATCTCGGTGGATGAGTATCAGGACCTGAATCTGGGACAGTATCGCCTGCTGCGACTGCTGACCGCGAATGGCGCGAATCTGTGCGTCATCGGCGATCCCGACCAGGCCATTTACGGCTTCCGGGGGGCGGATTTTCGATTCTTCCGCCGGTTTCAGGAGGATTTCCCCAACGCCCGCAAGGTCATCCTTCAGATCAATTACCGCTCCGCGGCAAACATTCTGGAGGCTGCGCAACAGGTCATCGCCAAGAATCCCGACCGGGAAGCCTTTCGGCTCATCGCCCAATTCGCCGATCAGGTCAAGCTAGACATTTACCAGGCTCCCACCGACAAGGCCGAGGCCGAATACGTGGTCCATCAGATCGAATCGCTCATCGGCGGAACCAGCTACTTCTCCATTGATTCAGGCCGGGTGGAGGATGAAACCCGAGAAGTAAGCTTTTCTTTCGGCGATTTCGCGGTGCTCTACCGACTGAACGCGCAGAGTCAGGCCCTGGAGGAGGCGTTCCATCGTTCGGGCATCCCCTATCAAACGATGGGACAGACGCCCTTCACCGCCCGCCCCGACGTACGCACGCTTTTGGCCGGACTCCATCTCGCGCTGAATCCGGCCAGCCAGCTTCACCGCCAGCAGTTCAAGCAAGCGCCCCTGACAGTGGAGGCGCTGCATCGTCAACTGGGAACGCTCTCTGTGTCGGAGATGATCGCCCGTTTGGCCGAAGCCCTGGGCCTGGAGGCGAGTGAGGATGTGGCGCGTTTGCAGCGCCTGGCGCAGGATGCGGGCCGGGACCTGCGCGGGTTTCTCGCTGGCATGGCTTTACAAAGCGAGACCGATCTCTATGATCCGCGGGCCGATCGCGTGGCGCTGATGACGTTGCACGCAGCCAAAGGGCTGGAGTTCCCCGTGGTGTTTATCGTGGGATGCGAAGAAGGACTGTTGCCCTGGTACGCGCAGGGGCGAGAGACCGACGTTGAGGAGGAGCGACGATTATTCTATGTGGGCATGACCCGGGCGAAACACAAGCTGGTGCTGCTGCACGCGCGCAAACGCTTCCTCTTCGGTAAAGAAATGCACAACGACCGCTCACATTTCGTGGATGATATCGAGGCCGCGTTGCTGGAGGCAAAAAAAATGCGGGGACCCAAAAAACGCAAGCGCAAAGATGATTTCCAACAGTTAAGCCTGTTTTGATGGGAAATCGGGTTGTCCCATACGCCCCAGACGACCTTGCCAACCGTCAGAACCCGCGGATCAGTGCGCCGCCCAATAGTCCAACAACGCTGCTAACCCAGCCACGCCGGTGTCGTCGAAGATGCGAAGACGGGCGAGCTCGAAAACCGCATCGCTTCGGTGCGCCACGCCAGGTTCCGTGGTCACCGCGCCCCAAAAGCCCGCCGAGCGAAAAACATCGATGACCTGCGCGTCGTATGAGCCAAAGGGATAGGCCAGCACCCGAGGTTTTTTGCCCAGATTCGCCTCCAATGTCTGGCTGCTGCCCAGCGCCTGCCATACGAGAAAATCGATGTCCTTGCCCTTGAGATCGGGATGATTGCGACTGTGTGAGCCCAGCTCCATGCCCGCCGCATCCATCGCTCGCAGGTCATCCCAGGTGGCATACATAGCGTAGTTGGGGTCAGAAGCCGCCAGATCGGCGAAATCTGTGATAATGAAGAACGTTCCCACCATGCCCCGTTCTCGCAATGCAGGAAACGCGTTCTCGTAATTATCCAAATAGCCGTCATCGAAGGTGAGGATGATCGGCTTTTCGGGGAGTTCGGGAACGCCGCGCGCCAGATAGGAAATCAAGTCCTCCAGGTGGATGGTGGCGTAGCCCTCCTGCTGAAGATAGTCAAGATGTTGTGCGAAGATGTCGGGGGCCAGGGAGAGCTTTCGCCGATACGCATCCGCGCCAGGGGGCGGCGTGGAGATGTAATGATACATGAGGATGGGGACGCGCGCGGTGCGAAGCTGGCCGTCGGGCGTGGGGCCGGGCGTGGGCGAGGGGGTGGGGGTCGCCGTGGGCG
>DUEQ01000133.1 GCA_011192085.1 Caldilineae bacterium | reverse complement strand
GTTTGCCTATCTTAGCCGCTCCGACCAAACTTGCATTCTTCCCCCTCTGATTGCACAATAAGCTCATGCTCAGCTCCTACTACATCATCCCTCGAACCCTCGATGAAGCCCTGGACGTGCTGGCCGCGCATACGCCCCTGGGCCCGACCCGTCTCGTGGCCGGAGGCACCGACGTGTTGGTGGAAATCGAGCAGGGCGCGGCGCCCCCGCGCGCGCTCATCGACATCTCCCGCCTACCGGGCCTGGACGCCATTACGCTGGATGGGGATGAGGTCCACATCGGCCCCTTGGTCACCCACAACCAGGCCGTGGCCAGCCCCATCATCAACGAACACGCCTGGCCCCTGCTGCGGGCCTGCTGGGAGGTGGGATCGCCGCAGATCCGCAACCGCGGCACCCTTGCTGGCAATCTCGCCACCGCGTCCCCGGCCAACGACGCCATCCCCGCGCTGTGGGCGCTGGACGCCCGCGTCACCCTGGCCTCCACCCGCGGCCGCCGCACCCTCACCTTCCCCGAATTCTTCCTGGGAGTGCGCAAGACCGCGCTGGCCGCGGATGAGATGATCGTGGACATCAGCTTTCCCGTCCCGCCCAAGACCGCGCGGGGGACGTTTATCAAGGTGGGGCTACGGCGGACCCAGGCCATCAGCCTGGTGAACATCGCTGCGCTGCTGGATTTCGACGGCGAGATCGTACGGGAGGCCCGCCTCGCGTTCGGCTCGGTCGCGCCCATCATCGTGCGGGCCGCGGCCGCGGAGCAGGCGCTGGTCGGAGGCCCCCTCACGCCCGAGCGTATCGATCTGGCGACCGAGCTCATTCAGGAAGCCATCAGCCCCATCGATGACGTGCGGGCGAGCGCGGCCTATCGTCGACATCTGGCCGCGGTCATTACCCGGCGGGCGTTGGAGCAACTGGCGGAAGGGAAGGAGCGCAAGGGCTGGATCGGCGATCCGGTCATGCTGTGGGGCGACACGGACGGACATTATCCCCCCGCGCCCGAATCGACCCAACTGCCCGCACACAGCGACGTCACCCTGCGCCTGAATGGCCGCGTCGTCACCCTGCCCGACGCCTCCCATCTCACCCTGTTGGACGCGCTGCGGGAGCGGGGCTATCTCACGGGCGTGAAGGAGGGCTGTGGTGAGGGCGAATGCGGGGCCTGCACCGTGTGGCTGGATGGGATCAGCGTCCTGGCCTGCATCACGCCCGCGGGCCGGGCCCACGGCGCGGAGGTGGTCACCGTGGAGGGCGTGGCCCACGATAGCCATCTCCACCCCGTGCAGGAGGCTTTCGCGCACGACGGCGCGGTGCAGTGCGGCTACTGCACCCCCGGCTTCATCATGTCCTCCGCCAGCCTCCTGGCCGAACGTCCCCACCCCACACCCGAGGAAGCCATGCAGGCCATCACGGGCAATCTCTGCCGCTGCACGGGATACGCACAGATCGTCGAGGCGATTGTGGAAGCGGGCAAACGCTGATTGCTTCGAAAAGAACCTCCGAGGACCGGTGTCCGGAGTCCACAGTCTGTCTGTTCTTCAGCAGCAGCAATCTGGTTCGCGGTTTGCAAATCGCAAGGGGCAAGTCACGTCATCCAACCCGCCACTTGCAACCCTCATGTTCGTCGGTATTCGCGGGCCGCGGCCCGTGTGGCCTGGTTTTACCGATCTAGCGCTTCGATAAACGCCCAGATTTTCTCATCCGCATGCTCGGTGATGCAGGGCCCGTGCCCGAAACAGGCCATGTCGAATTTCAGCCGCTTCAGCTTGCCCAGGCTCTCGATGGCCTGGCCTTCGTCGGAGGTAAAAGTGCGGAGGGGGAGGGAGAGCGTATCCTTCTCATTGAAGATGGCGTCTCCCGCGATGAACAGGCCCGCTTGCTTGTGATGCAAGGAGATATGTCCCGGCGCGTGCCCAGGCGTGTGCCAGACGGTGAACCCCTCGGGCGTGGTCTCCTTCTCCAACAGCAATTCCTGAACCTCATCCACATGGGGCTTGTAGATTGTCTCCGCCAGGCGGATGATCCCTTGCATGACCTTGCCCCGCACGCCCCGCAACGTCTTCGACTTCCGCCCGGTCACATAGGCCGCCTCCACCGTGTGGCAGGCCACGGGCGCATCGGAGAGCTCGGTCAGGCCCTTGAGTCCGCCGATGTGATCCAGGTCGGCGTGGGTGACGATGATGCGCTCCAGGTCGACAGGCTGCACCCCGGCTGCGCTCAATTCATCTAGCAGTTTGGAAAATGTCCAAGGATAGCCGGTGTCAATGAGGGTGGGGCCGCCTTCGCCTGTCCATAGAAAGGCGTTAACACGCCCTAGTTCGATGCGAATGAGATCAGGATGGACGTTTTCCATAATGTGTGTGGGAGAGTGAAAGGTCAGGAAGTTGCTCCTTTGACGATTTTGATGCCCGCGCTAGCCCCGATACGGGTGGCTCCGGCCTCGATCATGGCCTTGGCGTCCTGCGTAGAGCGAATGCCGCCCGAGGCTTTCACGCCCATGTCCGCGCCCACGACCCGGCGCATGAGGGCCACGTCCTCCACGGTCGCGCCCTTGCTGGCGAAGCCCGTGCTGGTCTTGACGAAATCCGCGCCCGCGGCCTTGGCGATAACGCACGCCTCCACCTTCTCCTCATCAGTGAGCAGTGCGGTCTCGATGATAACCTTGACCACATGCCCGCGGGCCGCCTCCACCACCCCGGCGATGTCCCGTTCCACCAGGCGGAAGTCCTTACTCTTCAGCGCGCCGATGTTGATGACCATATCGAACTCAGTCGCGCCCTCCTCGCGGGCCCGAAGGGTCTCGTAGGCCTTCACATCGGGCAGGGTCGCGCCCAGCGGAAAACCGATGACCGTAGCCACCACGGGCTGCGCGCCCGCGAGCAGCCGCGCGGCCAGGGGCGCCCAGGTGGGGTTCACGCACACCGACGCGAAACCGTACTCGATGGCCTCGGAGCAGAGCTGACGGATCTGGTCCGCGGTGGCCTCGGGTTTGAGCAGGGTGTGATCGATGTAGCCCGCCAGGTCAGTGGGCACATAGCCCACGCCCAGCTTCCCGCTCAGGCGACTGGCCCCAGCAGCGATGAAGGTGCGAGCCATATCGGGATGGGAGGAGATGCAATGGCCGTCGCAGACGCGGCCGCAGACCGTGCAGAAATGCACATCGGACTTTTGGGAGATCAGGCTCACCACCTCGCGGGTGATGAGGTCGGTCAGGCTTTCGATGTCGTAAGATGGGGCCACGGTTGTGCTCCTTGTTTTCTTAGACCTCCGGAAGGTGGACAAGAGCCACTCGGGTCTGCCTGAAGCCAGGCGTCCACCTCCCAAAGGTCACGAATTTTGGATGTCATTCGCGCAGGAAGCGCTGCTCAATGGCCATGATCTTGACCACACGGCGAGCGTGCCGTCCTCCACCCCAGGGCGTCTCCAACCAGGCCCGGACGATGGTCCTCGCCCGCTCCAGGTCGATCATGCCTGCGCCCAGGGTGAGGACGTTGGCGTGGTTGTGCTCGCGGGCGTTGTGGGCTGTGGCTTCGTCATAGCACATGCTGGCCCGCACGCCGGGCACTTTGTTCGCAGCCATGCAGGAGCCGATGCCCGCACCGTCGATGATGATGGCGGCCTCAGCCCGACCCTGACTCACCATCCTGGCTGCGGCATAGGCGAAATCGGGATAATCCACGCTCTCCTTGCCATCCGTCCCCAGGTCGATCACGGCATAGCCCAGGCTTTCCAGGTAGGGGATGAGCTGCTGTTTGAGCTCGAATCCGCCGTGATCCGCGGCAATGGCGACCGTGCGCACCTGCCACGCAGGCGTCGTGCGGGCCTCCTCGCCCAGGGCCTCCAGAAGAATGCGGCGCACCAGCGCCCGGATTTCCTGCTCGTCGTGGGTCACGGCTGGATGTCGAGGTCGGGATGATGGATAAAGGTGAATCGGTTGAAGGGATAGTAGATCAACCAGGCCTTGCCGATGATGAAATGCCCTTGCAGCGGTCCCCAACTGCGCGAATCGCTGGAGCCCGTGCGGTTGTCCCCCATGACGAAAAACTCATCCTTGCCCAGGGTGACGGGCCCGTACTGCTCGCTGCTGTGATTCTGCACATAGGTTTCGGGGGGCAGGGGCTTGCCATCGATGAACACCTGCCCATTCTGGATGGCGATGGTCTCGCCCGGCAGACCGATGATACGCTTGACGAAATCCCGCTCCGGGCCGAAGGGATATTGAAAGACAATGATATCCCCCCGGTCGGGCTCGCCGAAGATGTAGCTGATGCGGCTGACGATAAGCCGGTCACCCTGCATCAGCGTCGGGTACATGCTGCTGCCTTCCACCACGAAATTCTGAAAGATGAAGGCGCGGAAGAAGATGATGAGCAATCCTGCCAGCACCAGCGTTTGCAGCGTCTCCCAGATGACGCTGGCGCTCTCCTTTTGTGCGGCAGATGGATGAGGGATATGACCTGCCGGGACCACGCGCACCGAAGGAGGCTCGGGCATCTCCTCGATGGCCGAATCGGGCGCGGTCATGGCTTCCTGAGGCTCGAAATCGGGAAGGTCGGACATGCTCGCATTATAGCACCTTACCCCGCCTTTTTCCACAACAACCACAACGCGCCGCCGGGCAGACTACAAAAGATCTGCACCGCCTGCACGAACAGACTCAGAGCCAGCGCCAGCTCGCCCGGCACGCCCACCAGACCATAAAAGAAAGGATACGCCGCCTGGCTGAGGCCGATGCCCCCGATGGAAATGGGCACGATCAGCACGAGTGCGATGAGGGGCGTGAAGAGAAATATGTCGATGAGGGGGATGCCCCCGCCCAGAGCCAGGGAAAGCGCGTAATTCACCATGGAGGTGGCGGCGATGCCTGTCAGGCCGATGAGAAAAGCCAAGGTCAGGGTGCGGTACTGAAACCGATATAGCTCGAACGCGCCGGCCAGCGCATCCCAAATCCTCGCGACCCTCTCCAGAAAACCGCGATGAAGCAAACGGCTCACAGCCCGGCTGATGCGGCGGCTGATGAGGAATGCGGCGATGGTAAACAGTCCCAACAGAGCGATGACCGCCACTGCGGCCAAAGGCCACAGATCGGAGCGCCCTGTGACAAACACCACGACCAGGGCCGAAACCGCAGCCACGCTCATGTAGGCCGAAAGTCCGATGAGCCGATCCAGCACCACCGACGCGGCCGCGCCCGCATGCTCCTCCGTATACTTCGCCAATCCATAACCTCGCATCACATCCCCGCCGATATTCGCGGGCAGGATGTTATTGAAAAAGAAGCCCACGAAGGTGAAATTCGCCATCGCCAGGAAGGGCGCCTGAATGCCCTGGGCCCGCAACAACGTCCACCATTTGAATGCATTGATGAGCATAGCCGTCCAGAAAAGCAACACCCCCATTAACAACCACCACCCATTGGCTGAGACAAGCATATCCCAAACCAGGGCCAACCGTCCCTGAAATCGCCATAGGACGAACAGGATCAGGGCCAGGCTGATTCCGCCCCGGATGATCGCCCCCTTCCAGCTAGCATTCATGTCCGACGTCCAATGTCCAATGTCCCATGCCTGGACACTGATGACTGATTACTGAATACGGATTACGGAATACGCCCGCCTCCGAAACCGAGAGGGAAAAAGACAAGAACCGCATGCCACATCATCCTTGCGTCTTATGACTGGCCACCGTCACCGAGGCGACGGGATCAATGATGTCCGCGTCCGCGACCATCTCCTTCGCCTTTTCCTTCTCCGAAGCCACGTCAGTCTTCTGGCTCCAGGCCATATCCCACACCACATGCCGCTCCTTCTTGATGGCGAAGTCGTACCAACCCAGAAAGCGGGCCCAACCTTCGAGAAAGGCCAGCATTCCCAACACATAAACCAGTTGCACCACGCCCCACGCGGCCCGGGCCACCTGCTTTGTCGCAATCCAGGCCACCTTGCGTTTGCGCAAGCTGCTGACCTTGTAGCCATACTTCTGCTTCAAATAGAGATGCCCGGCATGATTGCGTCGCCGCTGGCGCACGAAATCGCTGATGGTCGTCGGGCCCGTGTTGTAAACCACCGCATCGGGCGCGTAACGCACCTCCAGCCCCCGCTTCACCATAATGGCCTCGACGAAGGCTTCGTCCATGGCCACGTCGGGCGGGATCTGATCGAACACCTTGCGGAACGCGATCATCTCGCCCAGGCGAGGAATGTCCAGGCTGAGTTCGTGCTCCAGTTGCAGCCGCAGATAGGTGAAGAGGCTCACCAGATGGTCGGGCGTGTTCACGGGCACTTTGTGCGCGCCCGTCATCCCCACCTTAGGGTCCTTGAACATGCGCACCAAGTGCTCCACCGCGGATTCATGGGGCAAGGTGTCGCCGCTCTCCAGCACGCAGATATCCTCCTGGGCCACCTTAAGAAATTCATTGATGGCCGCGGTCTTGCCCAGGCGCTTCTCCTGCTCGATGAGCTTGATGCGGGGGTCTTTTTCCATAAACTCCCGCACGATGGGCACGGTGTTGTCAGTGCACGCGCTGGCCACCACGACGATCTCCGTGATCTCCACCTCATGGAGATGCTGTTCGATCATCGCGTCCAGCAGCTTGCCGATATTCGCTTCTTCATTGTAGGCAGTGATGCAAACACTGCAACGGATTTTATCTTTTCTGTTC
>DUEQ01000132.1 GCA_011192085.1 Caldilineae bacterium | reverse complement strand
GGAGCAACGTATCCGACACGTTTCCTCCACCATGTTCTCTGTATCACTGCTTACAGCCCCCTTTGCCTCACTCCCTCCCTGCCCTCGCCTCACTCATTGCACAAACGGAGCGTTCATGGCCATGTCACAGCGTCGTCCAACAATGCCTCGCCCGCCCCTTTGTGCCCGCGTATCGCGCGCCCGAACGGGGGGACCCCCAGGTGGTCGCCCGGCGCATCGCCGAGGGCGTCAGCATCCTGGCCGACCGACTCCACCGCCTGCCCTACGCCTATCCCCACTGGCATCCCTTCGATCCCGCAGCCTACTTTGACCTTTATCCCGAACAGGTCCCCGCGTTAGTCCGCATCGATCGCCTGGGGGCGACCCTGGACGTCACCCTCTATGCCGACCTGCTTTCCCCCGCGTTCCGACGGGCGGAGCGGTTTTGGGCCACAGCATTCTGTCCAGCTTGCTTCGCCGCGGGCCAGGACGACGCGTTCGAGCAGCACTTTCAGCAGCGCACCCTGCCCGCGATGCAACGTCGTCTGCAAGAAGCGCGGGAGGAGATCGCTCGGGTCTGGGAATGGCTTTATCAGCGCGGAGACATCGCGTTCCTGGCCGTGTCCGCGGCCCTGGATGAGCGCATTACCCACGCGCATCGCCTGCCCGAGGACGATCCGAGCCTGATCGACCTCTACTACAACCTTCCCACCCTCACCCTCAGTCGCAGTTACGATATCCTGGAGATGATACGGACATCATGAAGAACATCCTCGTCACGGGCGGGGCTGGATTCATCGGCTCCAACTTCGTCCACCACATGCTGGCAAAGCACCCCGACTACCACATCATCGTTTACGACAAGCTCACCTACGCGGCCAACCTCAACAACCTGGCCGACGTCAGCGATGACCCTCGCTACGCATTCGTTCGGGGCGACATCTGCGACCCTGACAAAGTGGAGGAGACCATCCAGCAGTACGACATCGACACCATTGTCAACTTCGCGGCCGAAAGCCATGTGGACCGCTCCATTATGAACCCGGACGCGTTCATCCAGACCGACGTCTATGGGACGTATGTGCTGCTGGAGGCCGCGCGCAAGTTCGGGCTGGAGCGCTATCACCAGATCTCCACCGACGAGGTCTACGGCCACATCCCGCCCGGCTATTCCTCGGTGGAGACGGACCCGGTCGCGCCTCGCAGCCCCTACGCGGCCAGCAAGGCCAGCGCGGATCTCATGGTGCATGCGTACTTCATCACCTACGGCCTGCCCGTGACCATCACCCGCGGGGCCAACAACATCGGCCCTTACCAGTATCCCGAGAAAGTCGTGCCCCTATTCGTGACCAACGCGCTGGAGGGCAAGCCCCTGCCCGTCTACGGCGATGGCCGCCAGATGCGAGATTACCAGTGGGTGGGCGACCACTGCGAGGCCATCGACCTGGCGCTGCATGAAGGCGAACTGGGCGAGGTCTACAATGTGGGTACAGGCCAGGAGATGGAAAATCTGCGCATGGTGGAAATCCTGCTGGATGAGCTGGGCGCATCCCGCGATCTGATTCAGTTCGTGGAGGACCGTCCGGGCCATGATCGTCGCTATTCCCTGAACGTGGACAAAATCAAAGCCCTGGGCTGGAAACCTCAGCACGACCCCGAAGCCGCCATCCGCAAAACCGTGCGCTGGTACGTGGAGAACGAGTGGTGGTGGCGGCCCATCAAGGAGGGCGAGTTCCGCGAGTATTACCAGAAACAGTATGGCAATCGCAAAGTGCTGAAGGTGGGACTATGAAAGTCGTCTACTACAAATCCATTATCTGC
>DUEQ01000131.1 GCA_011192085.1 Caldilineae bacterium | reverse complement strand
GAGAAAATCTTCGCGTCTTCATTCCTTCGATCCTTCGTGGCCTGTTTATCGCAGAAAAATGAGGCAATGACCTTAGTAGTTACTGTTTTTGATAACTTCGGAGGAAGGCTCGATGAGTTCCCGACCCTATGTTGAAAATCTTGCACAAATCAAAGTCATTGGCGTAGGCGGCGGTGGCGGCAACGCGGTCAATCGGATGATTCAGGAAGGCATCCAAGGCGTTGAATTTATCGTGGTCAATACAGACGCCCAGGCCCTGATGCTTTCAGACGCGCCTATCCGCGTTCGCATCGGCGATAAGTTGACAAAGGGCCTGGGTTCGGGCGGCGATCCCAAGATCGGCGAGCAGGCCGCTGAGGAATCCGTGGAGGAGCTGAAGGAGGTGCTGAAGGGCGCGGACATGATCTTCATCACCGCGGGCCTGGGGGGCGGCACGGGCACGGGCGCGTCGCCCGTCATCGCCCGCATCGCTCGGGAAACGGGCGCGCTCACCATTGGCGTCGTCACCAAACCTTTCAGCTTCGAGGGCGCGCGGCGTCGCCAAGTCGCGGAGGAGGGCCACGAGCGTCTGAAGGATCAGGTCGACACCCTCATCGTCATCCCCAACGACCGCTTGTTGCAGATCGTCGATAAACGGGCCAGCGTGCAAGAGGCTTTCGCCACCGCGGACGATGTGCTGCGCCAGGGCATCCAGGGCATCAGCGAACTCATCACCATCCCCGGACTCATCAATCTCGACTTTGCGGACGTGCGATCGATCATGAGCGAGGGCGGGGCCGCGCTCATGGCCATCGGCACGGGCCGGGGTGAAAACCGGGCCCAGCAGGCCGCGGAGGAGGCCATCCACTCCAAGCTGCTGGATATCAGCATCGATGGCGCTCGCGGCATCCTCTTCCATGTTGCGGGCGGCGAGGAGATGAGCCTGTTCGAGGTGAACGAGGCGGCCGAGATCATCCGCCGCACCGCCCATCCCGACGCCAACATCATCTTCGGTGCGGTCATCGATCCCGCACTGAATGATAGCCTGCGCATCACCGTCATCGCCACCGGGTTCGACAGCGCCACAGAGACGACCATCGGTCCAGCCATAGCTCGTCGCGCTCAGCGCGCCCCCGCGACCGAACCACCTCCCACCATTCCCGATAACGAGAACATCGAGATCCCTCCCTTCCTCCGTCGCAGCCGCCGCAAGCGGCAATAGATTTCCGAGTAGCCTTCTAGCCACGCCCGCCCGGCTCCGCCGCCTGGCGGGCGTCTTTGTTTGGGCTTACCCTCCTATCTGCGGCAAAATGGCGCCCACAAGCCCGTAAACGGCCACCAGGGCCATGCCTCCCTCCACGGCCAGACACCACCAGAACGCATTGGGCCGGGTCAGCAGGCTGCGCCCAAACAATGCGGACGCGGCCGCGGCTGTCATCAACGTCCGCCATACGTTTACATCGCCCTGCATCATGTCCAGGCCCAAACCCGCACCCAGCAGAATCAACATCACCGCGGCCGCCCAGCGGCTGCCCCGGGGCGAAAACGCGCCTAACAGGCCCGCGGCCGCGGCCAGGCTGATGGGCAGCAACGCGGGGAAAAGGTAGCGCCCTTGATGCTGGACGAAGTCCAGATTGTACCAGAGGAAGGCCGCAATCACCGCGGTCAGTTGCGCCAGTAGCAGCCACGTTCCTCGCTTCTGCGCAGGAGATAATAGGAGCTCTTGCCGCCGCCACCGCACAAGCTGATAGACGAGGCCCGTGAGGATGAGGATGCTGAGGATGGTCAGCAGCCCGTAGATGCGGGCGTCCATGAACACGCCCATCCAACCGAACACACCCCAGAAGGAGCGAAAGGTGAAGGTGATGAAGCGGTCGAG
>DUEQ01000130.1 GCA_011192085.1 Caldilineae bacterium | reverse complement strand
GGCGGGCGGATTTCTCTACCCTGGAGGGTATTCGGAAAGCCTTCTCCTTAGAGGCGGTCTCCGATGCCTTCTACCAGGAATTTAAACCGAAGTTCGATGCCATCGCCGAGGCCGTTCAGGAAAGCGACGATCCCGAGCTGAAGCAGGATTTCGCCCTGCTCTTTGTGATCCGTATCCTCTTCCTGGGCTTTGTGCAGAAAAAGGGCTGGCTGGGGGATAACCGGCGCTTTCTGCAGGATTTCTGGGGGGAATACCGCCAGGGCCGTCATCCTGAAAACAGTTTCTACAAAGAATGGCTGGCCCCGCTTTTCTTTGAGGCGCTCAGCTCGCCGCCCGGTCGGAAGGTGGCCTACGGCCGTACGCCCTTTTCTCAAGCAACCCAAGGTGCGTTGCAAAGGGCCCCTTACCTCAACGGCGAACTCTTCAAACGCAAGCGGGGCGTGGATGACCAAAGCCTGTGGCTCCCGGATGATGTCATCGGTGCCTTCTTTGAGTTCCTCTTCCAGTACAACTTCACCGTGGAAGAAAACGAGCTGTACGATGAGGATCTGGAGGTCAACCCCGAATTCCTGGGCATTATCTTCGAGCGCATCACCAACATGGACCAGGGCGCGGTGTATACGCCCCGCGTGGAAGTGGATCTGATCTGCCGCCTGGCCCTGGTGCACTGGCTGACGCAAACCACCGAGGCAGAGAAGGACGACCTCTATCACCTCTTTTTCCGCGAGGCGGGCACCGGCGAAGCCCACGATGAACATCAGAGACAGGGCGATTTCTCCCCCGCCGAGATCCGCACTCTGATTGAACGCCTGGAAAACGTCACTGTGTGCGACCCGGCGGCCGGCTCCGGGGCCTTTGAGGTGGGGATGCTCCAGGTGCTGGATCAGGCGCTGGAAAACCTTTACAGCCGTAACAACACCTCCGCCGACCTAAAAACCAAATCCCCCACCCCCTTTGAGCGCAAAAAGGCCATCATTGCCAACTCGCTTTATGGCGTGGAGGTCAAGCGCTGGGCGGTGTGGATCAATCACCTGCGCCTGTGGCTGACCCTGTTTGTGGACATGCCCGACGACTTTCGCCGCCTCTCCGAGCCCCTGCTGCCCAACCTGACCTTCAAGGTGCGCACCGGCGATTCCCTGGTGCAGCGCATCGGCGGTAAGACCTTCCCCGTCCACGATCACGCCAACCTCTCACCGGCGGTCAAGCGCCGCATCACCGCACTCAAGAAGAAGAAACGCGACTTCTTCTACAACCGGAGCAGCGACTACCGCCCCATCGAACAGGAGGAACTGGCCGTCTTCCGCGCTATTTTGGATGAATCTATTGCCGAACGACGGAAGACGATCCAAAAGTT
>DUEQ01000013.1 GCA_011192085.1 Caldilineae bacterium | reverse complement strand
GGCATGTTCGGGCAAAAGACCATCCTCTTCGTCGACGAGGTCCATCGCTTCAACAAGGCCCAACAGGACGCGCTCCTGCCCCACGTGGAGAACGGCGCCCTCATCCTCATCGGCGCCACCACCGAAAACCCCTACTTCGAAGTCAACAAAGCTCTGGTCTCCCGCTCCCGCATCTTCCAGCTCAAACCCCTCACCGCCGACGACCTGCGCAAGATCGCCCATATGGCCCTCACCGACCCGGAGCGAGGCTATGGCAAACTGAACGTGCGCATCGACGAGGACGCGCTGGAACACCTGGTCAACGTGGCCAATGGCGACGCCCGGGCCCTGCTCAACGCGCTGGAGCTGGCCGTGGAAACTACCCCGCCCGACGACCAGGGCGTCATCCATATCGACCTGGCCGTGGCCGAGGAAAGCATCCAACGCCGCGCGGTCCTCTACGACAAAGAGGGCGACGTCCACTTCGATACGATCAGCGCGTTCATCAAATCCCTGCGCGGGTCCGACCCCGACGCCGCGCTCTACTGGATGGCCAAGATGGTCTACGCGGGCGAAGACCCCCGCTTCATCTTCCGCCGCATGTACATCTTCGCCGCGGAGGACATCGGCCTGGCCGATCCGGACGCCATCCAGGTGGTGGATGCCTGCGCCCGGGCCTTCGACTATGTGGGCCTGCCCGAAGGCCGCTTCCACCTGGCCGAGGCCGCCCTCTACCTGGCCACCGCGCCCAAATCCAACAGCGCCTTCGCCTTCTTCGACGCGCTCCGGGCCGTAGAACAGGAGCCCGAAGGCGACGTCCCCAGCCACCTGCGGGACGCCAGCCGCGACAAAGAGGGCTTCGGCCACGGCCAGGGCTACCTCTACCCCCACGCCTACCGGGACCACTGGGTGGCCCAGCAATACCTGCCCGAGCACCTCCAGGGCAAACTCTTCTACCAGCCTTCCGACCAGGGCTACGAGGCCCGCATCGCCGACCAGATGGCCCGCCGCCGCGAAGCCCAGCTCGCGGCCATGCTGGAACACACCGCGCCTCCCGAGATCCTCACCTTCAGCGGCGCGGACGTGGATCGGGCCAGCGAACACTGGTTGCAGCGCACCATCTCCGACCTGGGCCAGCACCTGGGCGACTTGCGGGACGCGTTGTTCGAAAAAGCAACCATTCAGCGGCACCATGTGATCCTCGACCTGCGCGCGGGATCGGGCTTGCTCACGTGGGAAGCCCTGCGCCGCGCGCCCGAGGGCGGCGTCTACGCCCTGGCCTGGAGGGAGCAAGAAGCTGAGGCTTTACGCCAGATGGCCGCGCCGCTGCCCGAACTGCGGCGGCCCGCCATCCTTCAGGGTGACCTGGGTCAGTTACCCCGCCTGGTGGAGGCCGCGGAGCCGGGCCTGCGCTTCGACCGCATCCTGGGCCGCAACGCGCTGGGTCCCCGGCCCGACAAGCCCGCCATCATCGCCCTCCTGTCGGACCTTCTCCGCCCCGAAGGTCGCGTCCTCCTGGCCGAAAGCATTCCCCGCCACGCCCAACGCCTCTACCAGCTCATCGATCTCAACCGGTTGGATGAGTCCCTGGCCCGGAAGTTGCAGGACGCGGAGGAAGCCATCTACGCAGACCCCACCGATCCCCTGGTCAACTGGGATGCGGCGGACCTGGCCCGGCTCTTCCGGAACGCGGGCTTTCAGGTGGACATCGAGGAAAGCGTGCGGGAGAACCCGGTGCGCATCACCAATGCCCTACTGAATCGCTGGTTCGGGGACGCGGCCAGGCCTCGCCCCACCTATCGGCAACACCTGGCCGCCCATCTCACTCCCGAGGAACTCGCCCAGGCGGAGGCCCTCTTCCGGACGCAGCTCCGGGGCAAAACCGTGTCCTGGCGGGCCAGATGCCTGCTGCTCCTCGCCCGACCCTGAGACCCCAGGGCCGGAAATAACTCGCCACCCGCGCCCTCACGTGAACGAAGTGCGGAGAGAGGTATGAGCCACGAAAAACACGAAGGGCGCGATAGCACAAAGAAAAAATAATGAAAACCTTCGCGTCTTCGCCGCCTGCGAGCTTTCGTGGTAAAAGATCGG
>DUEQ01000129.1 GCA_011192085.1 Caldilineae bacterium | reverse complement strand
TGGAAAGCCCGCACTAAATGACGTTTCCCCATCATCACCCAAAAGGAGGACGACGATGTCTGACTTCGACTCTTCGCTCAGCTCAGGGCAGGTTTTCGGCGGGGAGTTCGTGTGGTTCCCCACGCCCGAGTACGTGAATGGCAGCCACGTGCAGCGCTTCATGCAGGCCCACGGCTTCGAGGATTGGGACGCGCTCCATGAAGCGGCCATCGCCGATGTAGGCTGGTTTTGGGACGCGATGCTCAGGTATCTGGACATCCAGTTCTATCAGCCTTACGACCAGATCGTGGACCTCTCCCGGGGCAAGCCCTGGGCCCGGTGGGCTGTGGGCGGCCAGATGAACATCGTGCACAATTGCCTGGATAAGTGGATGGGCGCGGATGTAGAGGAGAAGATCGCACTGCGCTGGGAAGGCGAAGAGGGCGATGTAAGGACGTTGACCTATCGAGAGTTGTTCGAGGAGGTGAATCGCACAGCCAACGCGCTGCGCGCGTTGGGCCTGGGCAAGGGGGATGCCATCGGCCTCTACATGCCCATGACGCCTGAGATCGCCATCGCCCTGCTGGCCATTGCCAAGATCGGCGGCGTGATTCTGCCCCTGTTCTCGGGCTACGGCGCGGGCGCAGTGGCCACCCGTCTGGCCGATGCCGACGCGAAGGCCATATTCGTGGCCGATGGCGCCTACCGCCGCGGCCGGGTGGTGAACATGAAGGGCATCGCGGATGAAGCCTTGAAGCAGGTTCCCACGGTGGAGCATGTCATCGTGCATCGCCGCGTGGGCGCAGACATCCCCTGGACTGAGGGCCGCGATCACTGGTGGCATGAGCTCATCCCCGGCCAGGTCGCGGAAGCCCCTACCGAAGTCACCGAGGCCGAGGACCTGCTCATGATCATTTACACCTCGGGCACCACGGGGCGGCCCAAGGGCGCGGTGCACACCCACATCGGATTCCCCATCAAGGCCGCGACCGACATGGCCATGGGGCTGGATTTGCGGCGGGAGGATGTGCTTTACTGGATGACCGACATGGGCTGGATGATGGGGCCATGGGAGGTGTTTGGGACGCTGATCCTGGGCGCGACCATGCTCTTCTACGACGGCGCGCCCGATTATCCCGATGTGGATCGGCTGTGGAAGCTGGTCGCGGACCATGGGGTCACCCATCTGGGCGTCTCACCCACCCTCATCCGGGCGCTCATGACCCATGGCGAGGGCCCGGTCAAGAAGCGCGATCTCTCCAGCCTGCGCGCGTTCGGCTCCACGGGCGAGCCCTGGAATCCCGACCCCTGGATGTGGCTTTTCCAGGTCGTGGGCGAGGGCAAGCGCCCCATCATCAATTACTCGGGTGGGACCGAGATCTCCGGCGGCATCGTCATGGGCAATGTGGTCAAGCCTCTCAAGCCCGCAGCCTTCTCAGGCCCCAATGTGGATATGGCCGCGGATGTGGTGGACGATGAAGGCCATCCCGTGCGGGGGCAGGTAGGCGAACTGGTGGTGCGGGAGCCGTGGATCGGCATGACCCGCGGCTTTTGGAAGGATCCCGACCGCTACATCGAGACCTACTGGAGCCGCATCCCCGACATCTGGGTCCATGGCGACTTCGCAGCCATCGACGAGGATGGTCAGTGGTACATCCTGGGCCGGTCAGATGACACGATTAAGGTGGCGGGCAAGCGCCTGGGCCCGGCCGAGGTGGAGAGCATCTTGGTGGCCCATCCTGCGGTGGTGGAAGCGGGCGCGTTCGGCGTGCCTCACGAGATCAAAGGCTCGGCCCTGGTGGTGGCTGTCGTTCTGGCCTCGGGTTATGAACCCAGCGATGAACTGGCCGCGGAGCTGAAGGCGCTGGTGGTCGCGGGCATGGGCAAAGCCCTCAAGCCCCAGGACATCTTCTTCGCGTCCGACCTGCCCAAGACCCGCAACGCCAAGGTGATGCGGCGGGTGCTGCGCGCGGCTTATCTCGACCAGCCCGCGGGCGACCTCAGCGCGTTGGTGAATCCCGATGTGGTGGAGGCGATTCGCGAGATCGGGCGAGAAC
>DUEQ01000128.1 GCA_011192085.1 Caldilineae bacterium | reverse complement strand
GCAGATAATTCTCCCTGATTTTTCATATCCGCGTTGCTCTGCTTCAATCAGCGCCATCTGCGTCCTTCAAATCCATCACCACTATAGGAGACTCCATGTTTACCCTCGCCCTACGCAAAAAATTCATCGCCCACCACCACGCAGCGCCCGAGATCGACGCGGATCATCCCATACGCTCCCACCTCTACCTCCTCGAAGTCATGCTGGAGACCGAGGATCTGGACAGCGAGGGCTATGTCCTCGACCTGGAGGAGCTGGAAGCCGAGGTGGATGACATCCTCGCCCAATACGCCCACAAAAACCTGAACGATACCGAGGCCTTCCGGGGCCGCGTCCCCACACTGGAAGCCTTCGCGCAGGTGTTGGGCGATGCCATCAACGAGAGCCTCTACGCGCCCAATCTCACCGCCCTCAGCGTGCGTCTGTGGCGGGATGAAAAGGCCTGGGCGTTGTATGATATCGAAAAGTAGCAGGTTGCACGTGGCAGGTTGATTTGCCATCTACAAACCGATGCCCCAGCCACTCAGGCGCGGGCGGCCACTCCAACGTGTAAGTCAGTTCCAGGTTCACGGTTCACAGTTGGCCGCTTTGCAACATCTTCATGTTTCACTCTTAACTTTTCACTTCCTAATGGCCTCGGCCAGCGTTGCCCACGAAATCTTTTCTCAAACAACGCCAAAGCAGTTTTTCCGAACAACACCATGATGGTCAAAACCCGCGAGATTCATTTCTCCACCCAACCCAACTGCGATTTCATCGATCTGACGCACCAGGTGCAGGAGGCGCTGGACAGCACCGGCCTGACCCACGGCGCAGTGACCATCTTCACCCCCAGCAGCACCAGCGCCCTGACCACCATCGAGTACGAGTCGGGCGCCCTGGCCGACCTGGAGCGCTTCTTCGACCAGGTCGCGCCGCAGTTCGGGCAGGAGTATCGCCACAACCTGCGCTGGGGCGACGGCAATGGCCACAGCCACTTGCGCGCGGCCATCATCGGGCCCGACCTACACATTCCCTTCGTCAACGGTCGGCTGGCGTTGGGAACCTGGCAGCAGATCCTGTTCATCGAATTCGATGTGCGGCCTCGCCAGCGCCGGGTGGTGCTGCAATTCATCGGGGAATGAAAAAACGCCCGCCTCGCGGGCGTTCATTTTGCGGCGTTCTCGGCGCGTCATTTGCGCTCCCGGGGCACGAACAGTTCCAGGTTCATCACCGCGAATAGCCGATATTCCACGGTTTCGGGCAGCTCGGGCGGATATTCCCGCAGCTGGCGCACAAGGTAGAGAGTCTTGTTCAGTGTGTCGAAGACGACGCGGCAATTATGGCACACCGCGAGATGCGCTTCTAATTCCTGACATAGTTCGGGCGAGAGCTCGCCATCGATATAGTCGTTGAGGTGAGACAACACCTCCTGACAATCGCTGACGTGCTGATGGTGGGATTGGGAACTCATCATGATAGCCAATGCCTGGATCAGGTGAAGTAAGGCGTCAGGATCTGGCGCAGACGCAACCGAGCCCGATGCAGACGCACCTTGGCGGCCGAAATGCTAATGCCTAGGATCTGCGCAGTTTCCTCCGTGCTGTAGCCTTCGATCTCTCGCAAGATGAACACAGTGCGCAGGGTCTCAGGCAGTTCGGAGATGGCCTTCTCCAGCACGTCACGCACTTCGCTATTCATGGCGTGATCGTCGGGCGCCAAGGTCCAATCCTGGATTTCGCGGTAGATGTCGTCGCCGGCCTGCACCTCAATGGGTTCATCCAGCGAGACCTCGCGGTGCTTGCGCTTGCGCAGATGCATCAGGGCCGCGTTGGTGGCGATGCGGTGCAGCCATGTGCCAAGGGCGCTCCGCTCCTCGAACTTCTGAATGTTTTTGCATGCGCTAATGAACGTCTCCTGGAGAACCTCTTCCGCGTCGTCCGGATCGTTCAGCATGCGAATGGCGACGGCGTACACCCGCGGCGCATATTGCTTGACCATGCAGGCGCAGGCCTCGGGGTCTCCCCGTTTGAGGGCCTCGACCAGCGAGGCCTCATCGGGATAAATGTCGAGATCGATATCGATTCCAGTCATTGGATGCACCTCATGGGGTGTGCGTTACCCAACCCCGCGTTGGGGCGGCTCTTCATCTTACTCTATCCCGGTGAAAAAACGAAAAAACGTGGTTCAAATCCCCCTTACCGGGGATTTTGAACCTCCCGCTCCTTCCGCAAGGCATCCAACACCAATCTGTCGGTGGGGAATGCCAGAGGCTCGGGGATAGCGTCCAAGGAGAACCAGGCCACGCGGTCGAGGTCATCGCCCGCGCGTAGCTCCCCTCCCGCGATCTCACACCGAAACCACACGCCCACTGTGTGTTGTTGGGGATTGTGGAAGTTGGAGTGCACGGCCACAACCTCGCCCACGCGCACCTCCAGGCCCGTCTCTTCCAGGCACTCGCGGCGGGCGGCTTCCCGTACATCCTCGCCCCACTCGACATGCCCGCAAGGGATGCACCAGGTTCCGGGATAGGCGCTGTGGGACGCGCGTCGTCCCAGCAGGATGGCGTTGCCATCCACCAAAACCACCGTAGCCACGCCCACCGTAGGGTTTCGATAGTGGACGAACCCACATTGGGGGCAAGCCATGCGCATCCGCCCGCTCTTTTCAATGGGGATAAGCGCCGTTGCACAATAGGGACAATAGCAAAAGTGCCCGTTCGCGGGGATGGTTGATCTTCGGTCTTCCATTGTGT
>DUEQ01000127.1 GCA_011192085.1 Caldilineae bacterium | reverse complement strand
GCGGACACCTGCGTCGTTTATTCCTGGGATGCGTTTCAAAACCAGCGGATCATCCATCGCATGAGCATGAAGCTCTTTGGCAACCCCTTCTTCCAGAATCCCGAGCCCTTCTACGCCCAAAGCGCACTCGCACGCGATGCGAGTGAAGATGACGGACGCGCAGCGTGATCCCGCCGCCCTCTCGCTTCCCACCTTCCATCAACACGCTTGGAGCCATCGCTATGCACATCACTGCCATCTACCCCGGAACCTTCGATCCCGTGCACTACGGCCATATCGACATCGCGGAACGGGCCTCTCAATTGTGGGATGAAGTCATCGTAGCCGTCTATGACCGACCCAGCAAGAAACTGCTTTTCACCACCGAGGAACGCGTTGCCCTCTTCGATAAAGCGGTGAGGCATCTGCCCAATGTGCGCGTGATGGCCTATCAGGGCCTGACAGTGGATTTCGCCCGCGAGGTGGGGGCCAAGGTCATGGTGCGAGGCTTGCGGGCCATCACCGATTTCGAATACGAATTCCAGATCGCGCTCACCAACAAGCAGCTCGCCCCCGACGTGGAATTCGCGGCGCTGATGACGAGTCAGGAGCACACGTTCCTTTCCGCCAGCATTCTCAAGGAGGTGGCGCTCCTGGGAGGCGATATCAGCGCCATGTGCCCGCCCCACGTGGCCGAAGCCCTGCGCAAGGTGGCGGAGGCCCGCGGCTACATGGGCAGCGCCAAGATCGAACGAATTTAGCAAAGAGGTAACCATGTCACGACGATTCTTTATGATTGCCGCCCTAACAGGCGCACTCTCCGTGGCCCTGGGCGCATTCGCGGCCCACGGCCTCAAACCCCGGCTCGATCCCCACTTGCTGGCGAATTGGGAGACGGGCGTGCGTTATCAGTTCTATCATGTCTTCGCGCTCATGGCCTCAGCCTGGGTGACGGAGCGCCTGCCCGACTGCAAGGCCGCGCGCGGGGCGGGCTGGCTGTTCCTCGCCGGAATCCTGCTCTTCTCGGGGTCGCTCTATGTCATGGCTCTGACAGGCCAGCGCTGGTTGGGCATGATCACGCCCTTCGGAGGCGTCGCGTTTATCACCGGATGGCTTCTGCTGGCCGCGGCCGCGCGCAAACTGTGAGAAGCGCCGCGGAACGTAAGATGCCTGAGTCTGCATTCCCCCTCGCCTTTCAGCTGGCCCCGCCCGACGTCCACCCCGAGCGCTGCGTCAACGCCCGTCATCGTCAGGCGGGATGCACCCTGTGCGTGGACCATTGCCCGGCCGAGGCCATCCGCCTGGCTGAAGGCCCGCGGCCCTTGCCCCTGCTGGATGAGGCCGCGTGCGTGGGCTGCAGCGTCTGCATCCCCATTTGCCCCACCGACGCCTTCTCTCAGGCCATGCAGCCCGAAGCGCGGCTGGCCGGTTTCGTGGATGAACTGCCCGCCAGCCACTCCTTCGCCCTGGCCTGCCCTCAACACCCCGCGCCCGAACACGCCGCGGCCCCTGTGGATTATGTCATCCGCCATGACCGCTGTCTGGCCGCGTTCTCGCCCGAACAGCTCCTCACCCTGAGTGGAGAGGGCGCGCGGGCGGTGTGGCTGGAGGATGGGCCATGCGCAACCTGTCCCATCGGGCGGGCGCAGGAGGATGTTCGGGCCCACGCCCACGGGGCGAACCAGCTCCTGGCCGCGTTCGCACGCCCCCCCGCCATCCATCTCACTTCGGAAGAAGCCGCCGCGCCAGCCGCCTCGCCCAGGCCCACGCTGGATGGCTCCGCGCCCGCGGTGGACCGTCGGGGATTCTTCCGCGGTTTGGGCAAACTGGCGCAACAGCGTCTGGATGAGGCGGAAGCGCGGGCGGCCCGCCCCCCCATGATCGCCCCTGGCGCGCCAGTAGACCAGCGCCTGCCCTATCACATCCCCGCCTCCCATAAAAAGCTCGATCGCCATCTCCTGCATCTGGCCGAGACCGCCGCGCCCCAGCCCGGGTTCATTCTCGACGCGGACGCGCTGCCCTGGTCCCAACTGCAATTGGATGAAGTCGCCTGCTCGGGATGTCAGCTCTGCGCCCGCTTTTGCCCCACGGGCGCGCTCAACTACCTGTGGGGCGAGCTCGATGAGGGGACCGCGTTCAATCTCAATTTCCATCCCCGGCTCTGCCTCGACTGCAACATCTGCGTCGCGGTCTGCCCGGAGGACGCGCTCGACCTGCCCCACGCGGTCTCCCTGGCCGACCTTCTCAATCCCGAGCGTCAGCTCCTCATCGCGGATTACCTCGTTCCCTGCGAGCGCTGCGGCACGCTCACCCGTCCGCGGCCGGATGAGGAGCGCGTTTTGTGTTACGTCTGCCGCGGGCCCACTATCTACCATCAGCGCGCGCAACGAGCTTACCTGGCCGGGCTCGCTTCCCAACTCCCGGCTAATCAAAATAATGACGATTCCTCTCAACTGATTACCGATGACTGAATACGAATTACGTTAAAACATGCCTTCTCCCTTCAAACGCCTCTTCTCCCGTCTCCCCATGGCCCGCTCCACCCGGGCTTATGACTTCGCCCTGGCGCAGGTGGATCTAAACCAGGCTGAGCGCGTGCTGGAGATCGGCGCGGGCCAAGGCTATGGCGCGGCCCATCTCAGCCGGGTCTTGCCCCACGCGCAGCTCTTCAGCGTGGACATCAGCCTGGAATGCCTCAAACCGGAGCAATTGGAGAGCGGGCCCAAGCCGCCCATCTTCATCCAGGCCACCGCGCCCGCGCTGCCCCTGGCCGCGGCCAGCATGGATGCCGTGATTCTGGTGATGACCTTTCATTGTCTGCCCGAGCCGCAACAGGTGTTCCATGAAGCCGCGCGGGTGCTGAAACCGGACGGTGCGCTCATCCTGGCCGATGTGGACGGGCATCACTGGATGGCTCGGCCCTTCGAATGGGTGGAGCACGCGTTCATCAGCCCCCTCACCCACGCGTACACGCCGGAAGAGCTGGCGCAACTGGCTGCACACGCGGGCCTGCGCGATTTCCGCGTGGTGCGGCGTCCGGGCAAGGAAAAGGGCTTCATGATGTGGGCCTTCGCCGCGAAAAGGCCCCCGTCCCCATGAACGGGGGCCTGATTTCGGCGTGAAGGTCTGGTCTCAGGGCAAGGGCGTCAGATTGGCGGAGCGCCACCATTCGTGATAGTCCCGATCCAGGGTCTCGTGATCGGGCATGGGGTAATAAATCAGCTCCTGCATGTCGCCGATGTAAATGCCCGTGTTGTTGGTGCGATAGGGATGCTCCACCGTGTGGGTGCGGTCCACCATCTTCGTGTGCACCGTTTTATCGCGCAGGGAGAGGAGCGCGTCCCGGAGGATGGGAATGAAATCATAGGGCAGGTCGCCGATGTCGCCGTGCTCGGGGTCCTGATCCAACTCGCCCAGACGGAGATCGAGATAGGCGATGGCCGGGAAGTTGATGAGGTTGTCGGGATCGTGGGTGAGGAACTTGTAGAAGGCGACGGGATCGTGGGTGCTCGCCACCAGCACCTTGACGGGGGCGAGCTCCTGATAGAGATAGAAATTCTGGTTGTATTCGGGGAAATCCTTGCTCTTCTCCAGGGGGAGCACTTTGCCGTAACGCGTGCACAAGTAGAGTTTGCCCATGACGCTGGTAGGCACATGCTCCAACACGCGATAGGTGCTCACATAAACCGACTTCTTAGGCCGACCATCCTCATGAGGGACGCAGCGGGCCATGGCCTCATCGATGCGGAAATAAGGATGTCGGAAATCGGGATCGATCTCGATGAAGATCGCCTGCTCCG
>DUEQ01000126.1 GCA_011192085.1 Caldilineae bacterium | reverse complement strand
TGGCGAGAGATCAATGTCCGAAATAAGCGCCTAGAGTCGAAATCCAGGCGCGCCTTCCGCAGCCAGTAGCTCGCGCAAGCGATCGATGCTGAGGTTGCCGCCGCTGAGGACGACGCCTACGCGCTTGCCCATCAGCTCCTCCCGCAGCTTCAGGGCCGCGGCCAGGGCGGCTGCGCCCGCGCCCTCGGCCAGATTGCGGGTATGGGCCAGGAGGATGATGATGGCCCGGCGGATTTCATCATCGCTGACCAGGATGAAATCGTCGAGATAATGACGCAAGATGCGTTGGGGCAGTTCGAAGGCGGTGCGGGTGGCCAGGCCCTCGGCGAAGGTCCGCATGGGCGCTTCCATCAGACGCCCCTCCTTCCACGAGCGCCAGGCCGCGGGGGCCTGTTCCGACTGCACGCCGATGACGCGGATGGCGGGGTTGATGGTCTTGGCCACGATGCACACGCCTGCAGCGCCGCTGCCGCCCCCTACCGGGACGATGATCACATCCAAGTCGGGCTGCTGCTCCAGCATCTCCAGGGCGTAGGAGCCCACGCCAGCGATGAGCAGGGGTTCGTTGCCGCTATGGATGTAGCGATAGCCCCGGCGGGCCGCCTCCGCCTCCACCCATTCCCGAGCTTCATCGAAATCCCGACCGTGGAACACGACCTCCGCACCCAGATTGCGCATGGACGCGACCTTGGCGGGATTGGCGTCCTCGGGCACGGCGATGATGGCCCGCACGCCGAAAAGCCGGGCCGCGCAAGCCACCGATTGACCATGATTGCCTGTGCTGGCCGCGATGACTCCCGCGCGACGCTGCGCGGCATCCAGTTGAGAGATGAGATGGACGCCTCCACGCACCTTGAATGCGCCCACGGGCTGATGATTCTCATGCTTCACCCACACTTCGGCGCCCACCATGGCGTCGAGCGCGGGATAATGATACATGGGCGTGGGGGAGAGATAAGCCCGCAGGTTGCGGCGAGCGTGGAGGACGTCGCGAAATGTAACAGGAAGGGAATCGGTCATGAGAATCATTATAGGCAAGTCTGAAAGATAAGTCCAACGCCTACAATCCACCAACTCATGCGTCTGATCCCGTGGCGACGACAAAGGCGATGGCCAGCGCGTCGGTGTGGGAGAGACTGATGGCCCATTCGGTCAAACCCAGGGCCTGGGCCAGGGCCTGGGCCCGGCCATGCAACTGCAACCGAGGCGCTTTGCGCTCATCCGCCAGCACCTCGATCTCCCGCCATCCCACCTCACCGATGCCCGTGCCCAGGGCTTTGGCCACGGCCTCCTTCGCTGCCCAGCGCGCGGCCAGGGATTGCAGACTGTGGCGATAGGCCGCGATCTCGGCTGGGGTGTAAACGCGTGCCAAGAACGCATCCCCATGCCTTTCCAACGCCCGTTGCAAACGGGCGATCTCGAGGACATCTACGCCGGTGCGCAGCATCACGCCTCCTCGTCGGGCGGCCCAACCACGGCCAGCGCGTAGCGGTCGGGATGGAGATACGCTCGGGCCACGCGTAGCACGTCCTCCTGGGTCACTCCACGGATACGGTCGTCATATCCCAGCAGATAATCCATACCCAACCCATGCCAGGCCATGCTCATGAGATAACTGGCGATGCCTGCGTTGGTCTCCAGCCGCAGGGGCAGGGAGCCCGTAAGATAGCTCTGCACATCGGCCAGCTCCCGATGGCTCACGGGCTCGCTCACGATGCGGGCCGTCTCCGCCCGCATCGCCTCCACCGCGCGGTCCACATTGGCCGGATTCACGCCCGCGACAATGCGCCAGGTTCCCGGCCCGAGGTTGGCGTTGAATGTGCTGTAGGCGTAGTAAGCCAGCCCAAGCTCCTCACGAATGCGATTGCCCAGCCGTCCTCCCAGGCCGAACCGCCCCAGGATGGCATTGCACACCAGCACCGCGTCGTAATCGGGATCGGCGCGGCGGAGACCTGGCCAGCCCATCACGATATCGCTCTGGCTTTTGCCCCGCATCGGGATCCGGGCCTCTCGGCGTTCGGTCAGGGAGGGACGCGGGGGAATGCCTTTATCGGGTCGGGCTTGGGGATGTCGCCATCCGCCCAGGGCCCGCTCCAGCTTGGCCAAGGCCTCCTCCGCCCGGATCGCGCCCACCACGACCACGACGCCTCCCTCGGGCGACATCTTTTCCCGATAGAAGCGAACCAGGTCCTCCCGCTGCGCCCGGCCCACGCCCGCCATCTCCGCCTCGATGTCGATGCGATAGGGATGATCGGGCGGGTAGATCTGTTGATTGAAGGTAATGGAGGCCATGGCCCGGGTGCTGTGCCTGCGCTCCTCCAGCCGGGTGAGGAGCTGGACGCGGGTTTTCTCCAGCTCCTCTTCAGGAAACGCCGGCGCGATGAGGCTCTCAGCCAGCAAATCCAACGTCAGGTCGATGTCCTCGGCCAGGGAATAGGCGTTGAATCCCAGGGCGTGCCGTCCCGCGTCGAACCCGAAAAATGCGCCCACCGACTCCGCGGCCTCGTTGAGCGCATCGTAATCCCGCGTTTCCGCGCCCCGCCGCAGCATGATGGCGAGGAAGTTGGCGAGTCCACGCTCATCGGGGCCTTCATTCACTGCGCCGCCGGGCGCGTACCCATCCACCAGCACGGTCTGGCTCTCGAAATTCTCGTAAACCCAGACGCGCAGGCCGTTGCTCAGTTCGCCGGTGACGATGGTTTGGGAGCTCGGTAGCATGAGGGAAGCGTCAGTATTCAGTGATCAGGGATCAGAGACATACCATCCGATGACGCGGTTTTCAGGTTGGAAGAGACGCCGGGCCACGCGCTGGATGTCCTCGGGCGTCACCGCGGCCAGGCGTTTCTGATAATCCGCCAGCCAGTCAAGATCGGCAACCATGGACGCGAAGCCCAGCCACATGGCCTGATTGGAGATGCTCTCGCTGCCATAGACGAACATGGCCCGGGCGCCTTTGATGGCCCGAACCAGCTCCTCCTCCTGGACAGGCTCCTCCTGCAAACGGGTCAGTTCGGTCAAGATGCGCTGCTCGATGACCGCGCGATCCTGATCGGGCTGCACGGTGGCGGAGATGGTGACCAGGTAGGGGTCCAGCGTAGCGGCCATGGAGGCGCTGACCGAGAGGGCCAGGCCCCTATTCACCAGGTTGCGGTGGAGTCGGGCCGCGCGGCCTAATCCGCCTCCGCCAAAGGGCGGCAGCCCGCGCGCGCCATCCAGCACTGCGATGAGCACGGTCAGGGGAAAATAGTCGGGATCCTGCGCGGTTAGGGACTGAAAGGCGATGAGGAGATAGTTTGCGCCGCTAGGGCCATGCAATTCCACCCGACGTTCAGCCCGCGGTTTGGGCTCGGTCACGCGCACGGGCGGCGGTTCCGGCCCCGGAGGGATATCCCCAAATGCAGCCTCGATGCGATGGATCAT
>DUEQ01000125.1 GCA_011192085.1 Caldilineae bacterium | reverse complement strand
CGAAGCTTGTCAAGCCCTTTCGAGGACTTTTTTCAACCTTGCAAAGATTTCCTTCGCCGCCTCGCTGGCCCGTTGTCGGGGCCGTTTTCGATGTTTTCAAAATGCTGTATCGCTGAGCGCAAAAATCAATATACCACACGAACTCCTTTTTGTCAATACCTTTTTCCAAGAAATTTCGTCAATTTTGAAATTTTGTTGCTCTCCCCGCCCGGCGGCCGACAGTGACTACGAACGACTATCCAGCGGACCAGCGAAAGGCGCTTCCTCGCCATTGGGAAGCAGCTCCCGCACCCGGAGTTCTGCCTTGTCCAGCAAGTCGTTGCAATAGGCGACCAGCCTCATGCCCTGCTCATATCGCGTCAGGCTTTCTTCCAGGCTACCATCGCCCCGCTCCAACGCCTCCACCAGGGCCTGAAGCTGGACCAGGGCCTCCTCGAAAGTCAGGGAAGGTTCGACAAGTGGCTTGCTCATATTTCAAAAACGCCCGTAGGTTTGTTTTCCCAACTATAAACCAGAACCGCGCCTGTGGCAAACTCGCCCAGGGATCATCGGTTCCTGTGCAGCCGCCAGGCCACGCCCGCCATCGCCAGGCTGACGACCAGCAGGATGGGCGGCTGGAAGATGACGCCCGAGATGAGCCCCGCGGCCAGGAAGTAGATGTGAAATGTGAAGGGCGTCCAGCGGGAGAGAGGCGGCAGGGGACGGGCGACGATGCGAGGGCGCAGCCATCGCACCAGCCCCAACGCGGCAAGCATGACCACGGCGATGGTCGCTTCGTACAGGCTGCGGGGGACGATGGACACAATGAGGCGGTTGGTGGCCAGCACGCCTATGACGCCCACGACCATCGCGACCCACGGTCCCAGCCAGCGGCTCCAGGGATAAGGCCTGTCGGCCAGGAACCACAACCCCGCGGTGAAGGTGCTCACCACCCAGAACCAGGCCCAAAAGTTGGCCCACGGCACGCCGAAATACTGAAATGCCAGCCCCTGACCCCAATCCCACATGCCCAGACGGATGGCGATGGCATCCATGGAAAGATCGATGTTCAGGGCCAGGAGCGCAGCCAAGATGGGTTTGGACCAACGGGGCAGGGTCGTGCTGTCGGCGTAGAGCCGGGAGGCATAGATGATGACCCCCCATCCCACGCCGATGGCCAGGGGCACTTCGCCCGCGATCATGATGGCAAACCGGCCATACCGATAGGCATGGAGCTGTTGAATGGTGGCCCATTCTAGCAGGATGCCAAACAGCACTCCCGCCATCACTTGCCCGACGCCATGCCAGCCGATGCGTTGCCGCGCATCCACCAGCGACCACGCCAGCAGTCCATACATGAGGATTTCGAAGATGAGGAAGTAGGGATCCATGGGCATCTATGGCCGGTCATTCCTGGGATGCCGGACGTTCAGCTGTCGAAACCGTTGCTAGGCGATGCGGCTTGCGCGCTCGCGCAGCCATTTCTCCCGATTCGCGGCGCGGGCGATCTTGCCGCTGGATGTCTTGATCAACCACTTGGGCCCGACCAGAGTCACATATCCCACGGTGATATCACTCTTCCGGGCGACAGCCTGACGAATGGCCTTGGCGATGGCCTTGCGCTGGTCAGGGGCGTCTGTATCCACCTCGGCGATGACGACGATGAGCTCGGTGCCCTCCCGCTCGTCGGGCGCGCCGAAGGCCACGGCCCGGCCCGGATGCACGCCCGCCACCTCATTCACGATGGCTTCGATATCTTGAGGATAGATGTTTTTTCCCGCGTGGATGATGAGGTCCTTCTTGCGACCGACGATGTACACCTCGCCATCGGCAAGGTAACCCATGTCGCCGGTGAGATACCATCCGTCGGGGGTGAAGGGGTTCAGGTCGGGGCGTTGGTAATAGCCTGTGAGCATACAATCGCTGCGGATGGCGATCTCACCCACGCGGCGTTCGGGCAGGTCCCGCCCCCCTTCATCCACCACCTTGGCCTGGGTATTGGGGATAGTAGGCCCGCAGGAGACAAGGACGGTCGCGGCTTCATCCTCCTTCACCGGGCGGGCGATGCGATCCTCGGCCAATGCCCGACGGCTGACGACATCCCGCCGGGGCGGGCGACCGGACGGGGTTTGGGTCACCGCGAAGGTATTCTCGGCCATGGCGTAGCTCACGGCCAACATGTCCTCTCGCACGCCCGCATCAGCGAAGCGATGTAAAAAGAGTTGATGGCTGTCGTCACGCACGGGCTCGGAGCAGTTGATGAACATGCGCATGGAATCGAGCCGAATATCAGCCATATCCTGCTGACGCACCCGCCGGGCCAGGTGATTGTACGCGAAGTTAGGCAACCAGGTGAGGGTGCCCTGATACGCGTGGATGGCCCGGAGAAGCAAAGCGGGGTGGCGCACCCAGTCGAAGGGGGACATGAGCACAAGGGGGATGCCCTGCACCAGAGGCTGGATGAAGCCCGCGATGAGCCCCATGTCGTGATAGAGGGGCAGCCAGCTCACGATGACGTCATCGGGCCGCAGCTCGATGGCTCGGGCGTAGCTGGCGAGCTGGTTCAGCACGGCACGATGGCTGAGGGCCACGCCCTTTTGCAGGCCCGTCGTGCCGCTGGAATGCTGGAGGAAGGCGATGTCGTCGGGATGGGGAGCGTGAGGACGAAAGCCCTCAACCCCGGCATCCTCCGCCAGCCCCGCCAGCTCGCTGGATCCCACCACCGGGCAGTCCGCGGTGCGGGCCATCACCGGTGCGAAGGCGTCGCTGGTGAAGATGAGCCGCACATGGGAGCGCCGCACCAGCGCGTTCATGTTGCGCATGTAGACGTCGGGATCGAGCTTTTCGGTGAGGGTGGGGAACATGGATGGGATCGCGCCCATCTGCAACGCGCCCCAGAACGCGTAGATGCTCTCCAAATTCTGGATGTGGGCGATGATGACGAGATCCCCCGCGGTCACGCCTGCCCTCTGCAACCCCGCGGCGTAAGCTTGCGTCCGGGCCTGAAACGCGGCCCCAGTGACGACGACGGGCTCCGCGTCGGTGGCCACGAAGATGATCGCGGCCGCGTCAGGCCGAGCCTCGCGCAGCGCCGCTGCGTCCAGCAGGGTTTCGTACTCGGCACGGGCAGTGAGAGAGAGCATCATCCTTGCATCACGCGAGCGACCATCTGGTTCAGGGTGTCCATCTTCTCCACAGTGAGATCGGGGTCAGGGATGTAGACTCCGAATTCCTGTTCCACAAAGACCGCGAAATCGGCCAGGGCGAAGGAATCCATGAGCCCGCCGGTGATGATGCCTTCATCATCGGTCAAGTCGTAGTCAGGGTCTCGGATGAGCTCATGGGTGATGTAGGCGCGGATCGTCTCGCGCACGAGGTTCTCGTCCAGGTTGGGCATGGGTTGCCTCCAGGAGTTGGGGATGGTCTACACAAAACCCAATTATACCCCTTTCCCCCGACATCGGACCAAAGCTATACTCCGGGAGGAGACCAGGAAAAACGCATCTTAACGGAGTGCTACTGCTCTCCTCCCAGAAGTGATTCATCCCAACCCGAAAATATGCGTGATGACGGTCGCGCCCATCTGACGCAAACTCTGCTCCGTTTGTTTCTGCACCGGAATCTGCCCCATGCCGACAATGCTGACAGGTCGCATAGTAAGCCTCGATGAAATGGCGTTTGATGAAAGATTCGGTGATGGAGCGTTTTGAAAGGGGCTATTTACTTTGCATAAGCCCGCAGGCGGTCCTGAACAGCCTGCGCCCCGATGATGGCGACCAGCGCTGGTCCCGCCAGAATCAGCGGCAAGATGAAAAAAATGCTGGAAAGAAGCAGAAGCGCAGAGACCAGGAACAGCAGGAAGGTGTAGCCGGGCGAGATCAGAAAAGTCAGGGCAGCATGCTTGAAGGCGAGCTTGAGGGACCTGGTTTCCT
>DUEQ01000124.1 GCA_011192085.1 Caldilineae bacterium | reverse complement strand
TTTTCTGATTCCATCACCCTTTTGTCCTGCCTTTCTCAGACATTTTGCAACGGAGCAAAAACGCTATGGCGAAAGAATATATCGATGGCGCGACAGCCATCGCCCGCGGCGCACTGGCCGCGGGGTGCGATTTCTTTGCAGGCTATCCCATCACGCCGGCGACGCCCATCTTGCTGCATATGGTGAACGAGCTGCCCAAGGTGGGGGGCGTGGGCATCGAGGCGGAGGATGAGATCGGCGCCATCAGCATGTGCATTGGCGCGGCCATGTCGGGCGCTCGTCCTTTTACCGCCACCTCCGGCCCCGGCATCTCCCTCTATTCCGAAAACATCGGCCTGGCCATCATGGGTGAAGTGCCTCTGGTCATTGTGGATGTGATGCGCATGGGGCCAGCCACGGGCGGCGCCACCACCCCCGCGCAGGGCGATGTCCAGTTCGTGCGGTGGGGGACCAGCGGCGGCTATCCCATCATCGCGCTGGCCCCTTCCTCCGTGGCCGAATGCTACACCCTGACCATGCGGGCCTTCGACCTGGCCGAGCGCTTCCGCACGCCCGTGTTCCTGCTGGTGGACAAGGAGATGATTTACGCCATGGCCACGGTGGATATCGATGCGTATGTGGACGCGCCCGTAGGGCAGAGGCCCCTGGTCCCTCAGCGCCTGCCCGAGCCCGCGGTAGTGGATGGCGTGCGGGTGAACGCGGTCACGGGCCAGCCCGATCCGCGGTTGCGGCCCGAGGAGACCTATCTCCCCTACGCGTTCGAGCCCATCGACGCCGCGCCGCCCGCCAGCCCCTTTGGCGGCCCGCACATCACCCGCTTCACCACCTCTAGCCACGACGAGCACGGCTTCCTCACCAAAGACCCGGAGAAGGTGGGGCGGTTGAACCATCACCTGCGCTTGAAAATCCTGAACCATCGCCACGAGATGGCGTTTGGCATCCCCGACATCCAGGAGGAGGCCCGGACGCTGTTCATCAGCTACGGCACCACGGCCCGGGCCATGCGCGAGGCCGTGGATCGGGCCAGGGATGCGGGGAAGCCCGTCAGCGGCCTCACCCTCCACACCCTCTGGCCCACGCCCGAGCGCATGATCTTGGACGCGGTGAGCGGTCATGATCGCATCATCGTGGCCGAATTGAACCACGGGCAATACATCCGCGAGATCGAGCGGTTGGTGTATCGCGATGCCGCGCGGCAGCGGGTGATTCCTCCCGAGATCATCGGTCTGAACCGAACCGATGGCGAGCTCATCACCCCTGAACAATTCCTGGACCTGCTTTAGCACAGGACCGGAGGAGCATATCATGGCTGTAATTTCCACGGTTGAAGTCGACCAGGCTTCTTTGGCCACCTACAAAAACGAACGGCCTTTCCCCTTCTGCCCCGGCTGCGGGCACAGCCTCATCCTCAACCATCTGGACAAGGCCCTCACCAGGCTGCAAATCCCGCCCACGCAAACGGTCATCGTCACCGACATCGGATGTGTGGGCCTGAGCGATCAGTATTTCGTCACCAACGCCTTTCATGGCCTACATGGTCGCAGCATCGCCTACGCCACAGGCATCAAGCTGGCGAACCCGGAGCTGAACGTCATCGTGCTCATGGGGGATGGCGGCGCGGGCATTGGCGGGACGCATCTGGTCAACGCGGCCCGACGCAATATCGGCCTCACCGTCCTCGTATTCAACAACTTCAACTTCGGCATGACAGGGGGCGAGCATTCGGTGACCACGCCCCACGGCGCCATTACCTCGACCACCCGCCACGGCAACCCCGAATATCCGCTGAATATCTGCGCCACCGTGGGTGAAAATGGCGCGGGCTTTGTCTATCGCGGCACAGCCTTCGACAAGGACCTGCCCGACCGCATCGCGGAGGCCATCCAGCATCCCGGCTTCGCCCTGTTGGATATCTGGGAGTTGTGCACCGCGTATTTCTCGCCCTGGAATGATTTCGGGCGGAAGGAGATGCTGGGACTGGTGGATGCGCTGGGCCTTGAGACGGGCCTGCTCTACTATCGTAACGTCCACGAGTATTCACACTATGTGCGGGAGCTGGGCAAGGAGCTGCAGGGCAAGCCCACGCTGCCTCTCAAGCCCATCGAGCCCGAATTCCCCAATCGCGTGGAGCGCAAGTTCCATCTCGTGCTAGCCGGATCCGCGGGCGCGAAGGTGCGCTCCGCGGGCAAGCTGGTGGGTTACGCGGGCGTTATGTCGGGCTTGTGGGCCGCCCAACGGGACGATTACCCGACCACGGTCAAATCAGGCCACAGCATCAGCGAGATCATCCTCAGCCCGGAGGAAGTGCGCTACACGGGCGTGGCCAAACCCGATGCGCTGGCGCTCATCTCCGAGGACGGGCTGAAGAAGAGCGGTCGGCATCTGGCCCGCATGACCGAGGAGGACGTGTTGTTCACCATCCCCAAATTCGCTGGAGTGGAGACCCGCGCCCGCAAGGTGATCCTCGACCCGAAGAAGGCGGGCGTGCGCATCACTCGCACGAATCTGGCCCTGCTGCTCACCGCGGCCGCGCTGCGCGAGCTCGATCTCTTCCCCATCGAGGCGCTGAAGGCCGCGGCGGAGCGCTTCCAGGCCCGCTTCGCGGACCAGAACCTACCCATCATCGAGGCCAGCGCCAAGCTATTCCAAGCATAGCTTCCCGAGAATCATCCTGAGGGAACACGGCCGCCAAAGCCCGTTTGAAAACTCGCTTGAACGTCGTTCACAAACCAAAAATCACGCCCACACACACTTCCCACGCTGACTCGCTCATGTACGCTCATGCCAAAGCCCTCCTCCCCAATCTCATCGCCATCCGTCGCCACCTCCATCAGTGGCCCGAGCTCTCCTTCCAGGAGTATGAGACCAGCGCGTTTGTGGCCAAGCAGCTCCACGACCTGGGCGTGCCCCATGACATCGAGGTGGCGCGTACGGGCGTGGTAGGCTATGTGGGAAAGGGTGACGGCCCGACTCTGGCCCTGCGCGCGGACATGGACGCGCTGCCCATTCTGGAGGAGAACGATGTGCCCTATCGCTCCCGCCGCGAGGGCGTGATGCACGCGTGCGGGCACGATGCGCATACGACCATGCTTCTGGGCGCGGCCATGCTGCTGAAGGGGGTGGAGGATCAGCTTCCGGGCCGGGTGAAGCTCATCTTCCAACCCGCGGAGGAGATCATCGGCGGGGATGGGTACAGCGGCGCCAAGCTCATGGTGGAGGAGGGCGTTGTGGATGATGTGGACGCCATCATCGGCATCCACGTGGACCCGACCCTGGTCGTGGGCACGGTGGGCGTGCGGCCCGGTCCCATGATGGCCGCGGCCGATCGCATCGAAATCGACATCCTGGGCAAGAAAGCTCATGGCGCATACGCCTATCTGGGCGCGGACGCCATCGTCCTGGCCGCGCAGGTGATTCTAGCCGCGCAGACCATCATCTCCCGCCGCATCCCCGCGGTGCAGGAAGGTGTCATCACCTTCGGCGAAATCCACGGCGGCGTGCGGGATAACATCATCAGCGATCGGGTGCATCTCACGGGCACCGTGCGCAGCTTCGATCCCGCCATCCGTGATCAGATCGAAAAGGAATTGGAGGAGGTAGTGTCCATTGTTCAAAAGATGGGCGGCAATTACCGCTACCACTATGCCCGCGGCAACCCGCCCGTGATCAATGACGGCCAGTTGACCGGCTTCCTGGCCCGCATGGCCAAGCAGGTCCTCGGGCCGGACCAGGTGGTCGAGGCGGCCAAGACCGCGGGCGCGGAGGATTTCTCCTGGTACATGAAACGAACCCGAGGGACCTTCATGCGGGTGGGGGTGAAGCATCCCGACTGGCCCGAGGTGCGGCCCCTGCACACGCCCATCTTCGACATCGACGAGCGGGCGCTGGCCGTGGGCGCGGCTGTCATTGCTCAAAGCGCCATCCGCTGGCTACAAGAATACGACCCCGATCGCTGGCCTCGGGTGACGTCGTTGGAATAGCCCCTTTTTACATCGCCTGCAGAAAAAGTTTGATTGACTGAGCCTTATGCCCGAACCCATCTATGATTTCACCGACACGGTCGTCCTGGTCACCGGCGCAGGGCGGGGGATCGGTTTCGCCATCGCCCGCGATTTCGCCCGCTTCGGCGCCACCATCTTTCTCAACGACATCGACTCCGCGCGGGCCAGCCGCGCCGCGGGCGAGTTGATCAAGCTGGGGTATGACGCCTTTGCCGCGCCCGGCGACGTGGCTCATCCCGACGACGTGGCCTGGATTTTCAAGCACATCGATGAGAAGGCCGGGCGCATCGATGTGCTGGTGAACAACGCGGGCGTGGAGCCGGTCAGCTCTATTCTCGACCATAGCCTGGAGGACTGGCAACGTACGCTGGAGGTGAATCTCACGGCCGCGTTTCTATGTACGCAGCAGGCGGGCCGTCGCATGAAAGCGCAGGGCCGTGGCAGCATCATCAACATCGCTTCCATCGCCGGAAAATCCCAACCCCTCTATCTGCGCTCAGCCTACGCGGCCAGCAAGGCGGGCCTGGTGGGCTTCACTAAGGAAGCGGCCCGCGAGTTTGCGGCCTACGGCGTCCGGGTGAATGCGGTCTGTCCGGGCGTCATCGTCACCCCCATGACCGAACACCTGCGCAACAACCCGGAGCAGATGGCCCGCTGGCGGGCGGAGATCCCCCTGGGCCGCCTGGGCCAGCCGGAGGAGGTCTCGGGCCTGTGCCTGTGGCTGGCGTCGGACGCGGCCAGCTATGTCACGGGCGCGGCCTGGCATGTGGACGGGGGGAAGAACATGGCATAGATGTTAGGGGCAGCGGCCCGCGGATACCGATGACAATCTGACAGCCAATCTGGCGCGGGCGGCTAAGTTCGTCAAACTCGGCCAACCTCGGCTTCGAGATCATCTCTGCAAACCACGCGAATTCTATTTTCAGAACAGGAGTGATTTCTATGGACTACCAATACATCGTTGTTGAGAAGCAGGATGGCGTGGGCCTGGTGCGGTTCAATCGCCCCAAGGCCCTGAACGCGCTCAGCCCAGAATTGATGGCGGAGCTGGGCGAGGCCCTGACTGCGTTCGACGCGGACCCAGAGGTGGGCGCCATCGTCCTCACCGGCAACGACCGGGCTTTTGCCGCGGGCGCAGACATCAAGGCCATGGCTACGGCCAGCGCCACGGATATGTTGCTAAACGACCTCATTGAGAAGTGGGAGACCATCAACCACATCAAGAAGCCGGTCATCGCCGCAGTGAGCGGCTACGCGCTGGGCGGCGGATTCGAGCTGGCTATGGCCTGCGACATGATCGTGGCCAGCGAAAGCGCTCAGTTCGGGCAGCCCGAGATCAACCTGGGCATCATCCCTGGCTTTGGAGGCACGCAGCGCTTGACTCGGGCCGTGGGCAAGGCGCTGGCCATGGAGATGGTGCTGCTGGACCGCCGCTTGAGTGCGGAGGAGGCCCGGCAGTTCGGGCTGGTGAACCACGTCTTTCCCGTGGAAATCTATCTGGACGAGGCGCTGAAGCTGGCGAAAAAACTGGCCCGTCAGGCCCCTGTGGCCGTGCGTCTGGGCAAGGAGGCGGTGAACAAGGCTTTCGAGCTTAGCTTGCATGAGGGGTTGGCCTTCGAGCGCCGGGCATTCCACCTCCTCTTCGCCACCGAGGACCAGAAAGAGGGTATGGCCGCATTCGTGGAGAAGCGCCGACCGCAATGGAAAGGACGCTGACATGAAGATCTACACCAAAACGGGCGATGCCGGGGAGACAGGCTTGTTCGGCGGCGGCCGCGTGCCCAAGGATGACCTGCGCATCGAGGCCTACGGCACGGTGGACGAGCTCAACGCCTTCCTGGGCCTGGCAGTGCGCCACTGCACCAGCGCGGACTTGAAGGCTCGTTTGGTGCGGGTGCAGGGCGAGCTATTTCAGGTGGGCGCTGATTTGGCGACGCCCCTGGATGCCCGGACATCCTACATCACCCGGCTGGATGAAGCGCCCGTCCAGCGGCTGGAGGGGGAGATCGACGAGTGGGAGGAGGTGCTGCCTCCTCTCACCAGCTTCATCCTGCCGGGCGGTTCGCAGCCGGGCGCGGCCCTGCACATCGCCCGCACCGTCTGCCGCCGGGCCGAGCGCCGTGCCGTGGCCCTGGCCCGGGCTGAGGCCATCAACCCCAACATCCTCCTCTACCTCAACCGCCTGGGCGACTGGTTGTTCGTCCTCGCCCGCATGGTCAACTTCCGCCAAAACGTCCCCGAAACGCCCTGGCCTTGACCCGACTTCCCAAGGTCATCTTTTGCCCCCTTCCACCAGCCGTTCCGAATTATCCAACCTTCTTGCTCGCATCGAAGCCATTGGAAACGCCCTCACCAAAGGAGAAACCCATGCCACGACCCACCCGTGACGCAGCCTGGGCCATCGTCCAGGAATGGATCACCAACGAAGGCTTGCGCAAGCACGCGCTCTCGGTAGAGGCGGCCATGCGCGCCTATGCCCGAAAATATGGCGAGGATGAGGAGTTATGGGGTGTCACCGGCCTCGTCCACGATATGGATTATGAGCGCTATCCCGACATGACGGACGAAGTCAACGGGCACCCTCGCGCCGAATTACGCCTGTTCGAGGAGTGGGGTTGGCCAGAAGAGCTCATCCACGCGGTCGCGGCCCATGCCGATCATCTGGGCGTGGAGCCGCAGACGCTCATGGCCAAAGCGCTGCGGGCCTGCGATGAGATCACCGGGCTTATCATCGCCACCGCGCTGGTGCGTCCGAGCAAAGATATCCGGGATGTGCGGGTGAAATCGGTGAAAAAGAAGTGGAAAGACAAGAGTTTCACCGCGGCCATCGATCGGGATGAGATCGCCCACAATGTGGCCGAACTGGGCGAGGACCTGAACGACCACATCGCCCTGGTGCTGGAGGCCATGAAGGGCATCGCCTCGGAGCTGGGCCTGGACGGGCGCCTGGCGCGATCGAACTGATGGAACGTGTCGCGGCAACAATGCTGTCATCATTTTTGAAGTGATTGGGACAACGCCAAAAACCTTACGCGAAGCCGCGAAGGGCGCAAAGGGAAAAAACTTGGCGTCCTTCGCGGTTTTGCGTGAGATTTATTTTTCAGAACAGTCCAACTGCGAGCGAGCCCGCGCCGGTACCGATGAAGATGGCTTTTCAGCCACGGGTGGATTACGAATCCGCCCTAGAGGCGGCCTGCTCCCAGCCGGATTCGTAATCCAGAGGCGTCACATCCTATTTTCAGGGCAGATAGTCGGCGAGATTGACTTTTGGGAAGGGGATGCGGCGGAAGTGTTCGGGATGGGAGGGGCCCCCAGGCGCGTCCCATGGGATGGTCGCATCCACGCCCGCCTTGTCGCTACGCGACTTCTGGCCCGGAACGTGCCGGGCGGAGGGGTCCAGCGAGCTGGATGGCTGATCCCGGAAGATGATCACATCCCGGCCCGCCTGCACCCGAGTGGCGATGGCCCATTCCACGTCGTTTGGGTCGAAGATGTCGATGTCTTCGTCCACGACTACGACGTGTTTCAATGAGCCGTGCCCGCGGTAGGCGGCCTCGATGGCCCGTCGCCCATCGTCGGGATGGCGCTTGGCGATCTGTACCACCGCGTGGAGCCAGGACGCGCCCCCAGGCGTGATGTGCACATTCCGCACATCCGCCACCTCCCGCACCGCGGCGTAGATGCCCGGCTCCTTGGGCATGCCCATGAGCAGCTTGTGTTCCAACTGGCCGGGCAGCAGCGCATGGTAGATGGGGTCGCGGCGGTGGGTGATGGCGTCGATGACGATGACGGGCTGCTGCCGCACGATGTCGCTGGTCTCGGTTAGGTCAACAAAAGGCCCCTCGGCCGCGAGACGATGGGTAAGGCGTCCCTCCAGCACGATCTCGGCCTCAGCCGGGACGAGGAGGTCGTTGGTGAGACAGCGGGCCAGGGGGGTGGGAGCCAGGGCTTGGGCGATATCCATCTCGAAGACGCCCGCGGGGGGCGACATGCTCGCGGCCAGCAATACATGCAGGGGCAGGCCGATGGCGATGGCGATGGGGAGATCGCGCTCGGTCTTCTTCCAGGCGTTGTACGCGCCCCGATGTTCCACCAGCCGGGCCGCGACATGGCGCTCATCGAGTGGCAGCAGGCGATGATAGGACGCGTTCAGGCCCGTGTCCGGGTCGCGAACGATGGCCACGCCCGCGGTCACATAGGGCCCGGCGTCATCGGGCAGGTGCTTGAGGATAGGCAGGGTGTCGAGATCGCCCGGACGGTGGACGACCTCCTGGCAGGGCGCGTCATCGACCACGGGCGCGGGCAGGGGATGGGCCTGAGCCTCGGCCAGGCGGAAGATCACGTCGCCGGGGTTTGCCTCCAGGGCCAGGGCAAAGTGCTTTCGGGCCGAGGCCACGCCCGTGACGACGCGCCATCCGGAATGGCCGACGACATTTTCGAACAGCACAGGGCGGCCATCCAATGCGTAGGCCACCGCGGCCAGTTCCAGTTCAGGGTCTACAGGCCGGTTGATGCGGACCAGCCAACCTTTTTCGCTGGCGGCGTTCAGGAATTCTCGCAGGTTCATGGTAAATGGTAGAATAATTGGCGGCAGGTCGCAGGTGAAAATGGGATTTGCCACCTGCGATTTGCAAACTTGCTACCGATATGGATGGCTTGATCACGACATTGG
>DUEQ01000123.1 GCA_011192085.1 Caldilineae bacterium | reverse complement strand
TTTCCGTCTAACCGTCCTTGAGACACTTCCAATTGCCTCACCGCTTCGGTTTCCTCCCTCAGTTCCCATTCCCAGAGGATTCCCAGGAAGGCGGCGAAGTTCTCCACCGCCTGCCGCAACTCCTCTGGCGACCACTGGACCGGCGGGGAAACGGTGCAGGAGGCTCTTGCCCCCACCCCCGACCCATCGGGAGCGAGGCCGGCTGATGCAGCCGCTGTCCCTGATCGTCGCTTGCCTTCTGTGGTGATCAACCCTGCCACCGGGCTTGCTCTGGCCCAGTTTACAAATACTATATCCATTGCGAGGTGGTAGAAAGTGGATAAGCCGAGGGATCAAGCCGCGGTGAGGAAGCTTGTCAAGCGGGTTCTCAAGCACGAGCCCCAGGAGAGATGCTGGGAGGCCATGATTGAGCGGGGCCTGGTGGACGACGTCCTCAACGAACCGTCTGACTGGCAAGAGCCCTTCGATTATCTGGTACAACAGTACCGGCAATGCGAGGAGCTGGTGCGCAAGATCCTGTCGGATGTGGTCGGGCGGCAGGACCCCTCACAAAGAGAGCAGAGTGCCATTCAGGCGGAGCCAACTGAGGACCGCCGTTGGGAGGCCCTCAGTTTGCTTTTCCGGAAGAAGGCCGAACGCCAGATAGGGATCCGTTCCTTCTGGGAAGCCGTCAAAGCCCCTATCCCCGACCCCGTAACATGGGTGGACAGGGCCCGCTCCAGCCTGGACAGGGTCATCGAGGCGCTGGTGAAGAGCCAAGTTCACTCCCAGCTTGTAGAGCAGACCTCCTTCACTGGTGAAGAAGAGGCTGCCAAAGAGTTCGATGAGCTAGCGGAAGCTGTAAAGGAAAGGTACGGGCTCGACCTTGTAGACGCCCATCTATTCCTCACTCAGAAGATCTGGCCGAAGCAGATAGGGCCGGGGAGGGCACACATCAAGTACCATCCTATATTCCCCTGTCTGGACAGGCTTGTATTGGAGGTAGATCCCTGTTTGAGGGAGGAGGGGGTCGTTGAGCTTTACCGCGAGGTCCGCCGGGCCTATTGGCGAGGGATGTACAGGAAGCAGAGCCGGGCAGGGCGGGTCAGCGACAAGGCGTACGCGCTTTTGCGATTCGTCCTAGAGGACGGGGAGGGCCTTTCGTGGCGGAAGCGGTTGGAGAGGTGGAACGAGCGCTATCCGCCGGGGCATCCCTGGCATTACCGGTATGAGACGAACATGGCCCGGGATTTCCACCGGTTGATCCAACGTCTTGTGGGCATGTCTTACGAGAAGTTCCTACGGCCAAACGTGAGACGCCCGATGGATGAGCTAGTGGAGAAAAATCCAGAGGCTGAATGACAGCGTGCGAAATGGGAGGAATGGTTTCCTGCATCCGGTCCATCGGATGGTGTCTCGGGGAGTATGTCCGGCCTGAAGGCAGGGTACCCTTCCCACAAAAACGGAAACAGAATGTAGTAGGCCAACACATCGTAACCCCCTTGGAGGCCCAGAGCACCGCTACCTCGTCGAGGGGAACCACTGGGAAACAGGCAGACTCGCGCGGCAGATCCCAGCCCAACCTCCGTAGCTTCTCAAGCGGGCTTTTCCCGTTCATCCCCACCCCAAAATGTGACCG
>DUEQ01000122.1 GCA_011192085.1 Caldilineae bacterium | reverse complement strand
TATCGCGGTCATCTCTCCTTCACTGAGCATCTTCGCTGGCTGACCGTTTCGCATGATGCTGTAGCCGGTATCTTTGATAGCCAGTTGCAATTCCCCATGGCCCAAATACTTATACAAGTCTCTGTTCAGCTCTTCGGCGGGCTGCCGGTGCTCGACAATCTCCCGCTCCAGCCGCTCAATCTCTGTGGTCAGACGCTGGACCTCTTGTTTCGCCGTCTTGACATCCGCGTCTGCCTGCCGGACGTCATCTCCGAGCTGGACGAACTCGTCAAGCTCCACAGCGATCATGTCCAGCGCAAGGCGTTCCCTCGCCGTAGCGATGCGAGCCTGGAAGCCTTCGCACGCTTGATTGTGCTTACGGATGACCACATTCAACCGATCAACGACGTCCGCATCCAATGGCGGTACTGCCGCATCAAGCGTCACGCGATCGAATGGCTTGGCCTTCTTGTCGTTCAGCGCCCGGATCAGCACCTCCAGAAACTCATGCACACGCTCGAGGGCCTTCCGTACTGCGCTTTTCGCTTCGTCGTACTCCGTGACGAGGTCGGCGTAGAGCCTGGCGGAGTCTGGCAGCTCCACTCCGGCAGCCTGGTCCGACGCGGCCTGCAACTGTCTGATCTGCTCGTCCAACTTACCGAGAAACTGCTCATACTCGGCGCTGAAGTGCGCTTCCAAGGCATCTAGGCGACCAGCCGGGAGTGGTTGCTCACAGAAGAGGCACTTCTTCGAATTGCGGTCTTTGTGGAGGCCGAGGCCCTTCCGCGTCCACCCGGCGAGGTCGGGATCACCTTTGAGTGCCTGGATTGTCGCCGATACGACCGTCTCCTGCAGAAGATCCGACACCACGCCCGCCAGTTGTTGGAGCGAGGGCAGCGTGTATGCAACCTGTTGGACCTTCGGTTTGGGGGTGTCCCGATGCTGGGCAAGAAGATCGTCACGCTCTCCTTCGTTGAGCAGGTGAGCCGCCGCATCGCCATCGGCGACCATCTTCTCGGCACGCTCCCTGTACCGACGTTTGTCATAGTCGTTGTAAGGATTGGAGCCAGAAGTCCTAAGAGTGTTCTTGATGACTCTGGCGCGGTCCATGCAGAACTGATCGAGT
>DUEQ01000121.1 GCA_011192085.1 Caldilineae bacterium | reverse complement strand
CATGGCCTGACGATCTACGTTTGACGCTTGACGTGCATCACAGACTCAGCCAACGTGACGACCGAAGACGTTTTGCAAATGTCGCAAACGTGCTTTGAACAGGAGACCGATCATGTCCACTCCCACCCAACTCCCCGCCTGGAAAGCGCTGGAAAGTCATTACGAGGCCATGAAGGACGTGCACATGCGCGATCTCTTCGCGGCCGATCCCCATCGTTTCGAGAAATTCTCCCTGCGCTTTGACGATATTCTCTTCGATTACTCCAAGAACCGCATTACCGAGGAGACCATGGGCCTGCTGTGCGATCTGGCCCGGCAGGCCCGGTTGAAGGGGGCCGTCGAGGCCATGTTCTCGGGCCAGAAGATCAACGTCACCGAGAAGCGGGCTGTGCTGCACGTGGCCCTGCGCAATCGCTCCAATCGGCCCATTCATGTGGATGGGGAGGACGTGATGCCCGAGGTGAATCGGGTGTTGGAGAGGATGCGGGTCTTCAGTGAGCGGGTGCGGTCGGGCGAGTGGCGGGGGTTCACGGGCAAGCGCATCACCGACGTGGTGAACATCGGCATCGGCGGCTCGGATCTGGGTCCGAAGATGGTGGTGCGGGCCCTAACGCCCTACCATCATCCCGACATGCGCTTCCACTTCGTCTCCAATGTGGACGGCGCGGACATTGCCGAGACCCTGGCCCGACTCGATCCTGAAACCACCCTCTTCCTTATCGCATCCAAGACCTTCACCACCCAGGAGACCATGACCAACGCGCACACCGCGCGGGATTGGTTCCTGATGGTCGCGAATGACGATACAGCCATTGAAAAGCACTTCGTGGCCATGTCCACCAACCGGGAGAAAATCATTGCGTTTGGCATCAACCCGGACAACATGTTTGAGTTCTGGGACTGGGTGGGCGGTCGCTATTCCCTGTGGTCGGCCATTGGGCTTTCCATCGCCCTGGCCGTGGGCTTCAACCGCTTCGAGGAGCTGCTCACAGGCGCGTATCGCCTGGATGAACATTTCCGCACCACTCGTTTTGAGGAGAATATCCCTGTGATTATGGGCTTGTTGGGTGTGTGGTACAACAACTTCTTCGGCGCGGAGACCCATGCGGTGCTGCCCTACGACCAGACGCTGGAGCTATTCCCCCATCATCTCCAGCAGCTTGATATGGAGAGCAACGGCAAGCGGGTGACCGTTGATGGCGGATGGGTGGATTATCAGACCGGGCCCATTATCTGGGGCCAGCCGGGCGCCAATGGCCAACACGCGTTCTATCAGCTCATCCACCAGGGCACGAAGCTCATCCCCGCGGATTTCCTGGCCCCGGCTCAAAGCCATCATCCTATCGGTCAGCATCACGCCATCCTCATCGCCAATTTCCTGGCCCAAACCGAGGCTCTGATGAAGGGCAAGCGCGAGGATGAGGTGCAGGCGGAGCTTGTCGCGCAGGGCGTCCCCGAGGCCGATCTGTCCCTGCTCGTCCCGGCCAAGACCTTCCCCGGCAACCGTCCCACGAATTCCTTCTTGTTTAAGAAGCTCACGCCTCAAACCCTGGGCTCCCTCATCGCCATGTATGAGCACAAAGTGTTCGTGCAGGGCGTCATCTGGCGCATCAATTCCTTCGATCAGATGGGCGTGGAGCTGGGCAAGGTGCTGGCAAAGGCCATTCTGCCCGAGCTGGCGGGCGATGCGCCCGTGACCTCCCACGACAGCTCCACCAACGGGCTCATCCACGCGTTCAAGAGGATGCGTTGATGGTCAGTAATCCGTGGGAAGCGCACGGCCATTTTGACTGTGATTATTGATAACTCACCTCAAACGCAACTACCTTTCCGAAGACGCGTGACCCAAAACGGCCATTCAACGAGACGCATCCCGGCTTCGCTGCGCGTGCTGGCGCAAGCAGCTCGGGATTGGTACGATGACTGGTTCAACCAGTTCATCCTGAATTTCCTGGTCACGGTTTCATGGATGACCATCGTATTGGGGCCGCCTATGTTGTTCGGATTCTATGAGGCCGCGCACGAAGCGGTGCGCAGGCGATCCAGCGGGCCGGGCGATCTGCTGCGAGCGGCGAAACGTCATTTCTGGGTGAGCTGGCTGTGGATGCTGATCAACGTCGCAGCCATTGTCGTCGTGCGAGTCAATATGCGCTTTTACTGGGATTTGGGGCGATCTTGGGCGGTGATCCTGGCCACGTTCTTTCTCTTCCTG
>DUEQ01000120.1 GCA_011192085.1 Caldilineae bacterium | reverse complement strand
TCACCTTCTTCGTGGCGCAGCTCTGGCGGCTGGCGGCGATGTGGACGGGGTAGCGCGCAGGCCGCCGGATTGGCTGGCGGATAGCGCGGAAACGCCCCAGCATGCCAGTGAAGCTGGGGCGTCGTCCATCGCCCATCCTCTTGGGATGCAGGATGCGATTGCGACGGTCTTTTCCTCAATTATGCCCCAGTCGCCGATCCATGCCAAAAACATTGGACGAGAGCGATGGGATTTGGGTAACCGGGCGGTTGTATGGTATATTACGCCTGTCTGACGCACATCTCCCCATCATCCCGTGCGTCGAAAGTGCAGCGTGACAATGACGTTTCGCTTGATGTCCACTCCCCTTCTGGGAACTGCATATCCTCCTCATTGGACATGCCATGGCGGCATGCTTCCCGAGGTGACGCGCACCCTGCCATCGTATGTGTCGAGGCGGGTGTTTTCGCGTACGCGAAATGGCGACGCTCTTTCTCCTGTCGAATCGAAAGTCTGTCGGTTCGGGCCTGCGTGCGGCTCCTTCCGGCGGGCTTTCTTTTCTTAATCTGTCGTTTCAATCCATTTCTCTATTTTGTCAAAGGAGACAAACACAATGGACGCTTTTTTGGAGTATGTGAAGGCTCGGGACCCCAATCAGCCCGAGTTTTTCGAGGCGGTGATGGAGGTGTATGAGTCCATCAAACCGGCGCTGGATCGCCATCCCGAATATCGCCAGGCCAAGATCCTGGAACGCATTGTCGAGCCTGAGCGCGTGGTCATGTTCCGCGTCCCCTGGATGGACGATGGGGGCGAGATCCACGTGAATCGCGGCTTTCGCATTGAAATGAACAGCGCCATCGGCCCCTACAAGGGCGGTCTGCGCTTCCATCCTTCTGTCAACTTGAGCATCCTCAAATTCTTGGCCTTCGAGCAGGTGTTCAAGAACGCACTGACCACCCTGCCCATGGGCGGCGGCAAAGGCGGCTCCGATTTCGACCCCAAGGGCAAGTCGGACAATGAGATCATGCGCTTCTGCCAGAGCTTCATGCTGGAGCTCTTCCGCCACATCGGTCCGAACACCGACGTGCCCGCGGGGGACATCGGCGTGGGCGGCCGGGAGATCGGCTATCTCTTCGGCATGTACAAGAAGATCATGAACGAGTTCACCGGCGTGCTCACGGGCAAGGGCTTGAACTGGGGCGGCAGCCTCATTCGGCCCGAGGCCACGGGCTACGGTACGGTCTACTTCGCTGCTGAGATGCTGAAGACCCGGGATATGACCCTGGAAGGCAAGGTGGCGCTGGTCTCCGGTTCGGGCAACGTGGCTCAGTACACCACCGAGAAGCTGCTGGACTTCGGCGCCAAGATCGTCACCCTCTCCGACTCCGGCGGTTACATCTACGACGAGGAGGGCATCGATCGCGAGAAGCTGGAATTCGTCATGTGGCTGAAGAATGTGAAGCGCGGCCGCATCCGCGAGTATGCGGAGAAGTATCCCAACGCGGTGTACACGCCCATGGATCCCAGCCTGGACTACAACCCGCTGTGGAATCACAAGGCGGATATGGCCTTCCCCAGCGCCACTCAGAACGAGATCAACGGCAAGGACGCTCAGCATCTCGTGGACAATGGCGTCTTCCTGGTGGCCGAGGGTGCGAACATGCCCTCCACGCCTGAGGCCATCGATATCTACAAGCAGCACAACGTCCTCTACGGCCCGGCCAAGGCCGCGAACGCGGGCGGCGTGGCCGTCTCTGGCCTGGAGATGTCGCAGAACAGCATCCGCTTGCAGTGGACCCGCGATGAAGTGGACCGCAGGCTGCACGACATCATGAAGGCTATTCACCGTCAGGCGTGGGAGACCGCGGAAGCCTACGGTTATCCCGGCGACCTGCAGGTGGGCGCGAATATCGCTGGCTTCGTCAAGGTGGCGGACGCCATGCTGGATCAAGGCCTGGTCTAAGGGCCGCGTCTCTGAAACATGGAAGCCCCTGCCATATGGCGGGGGCTTTTTCGCGTGAGGCGGCTCGTCGGCGACGGCATGTGGGGGACGCCGGATGCGCTAGAACCCCCGCAGCTTCGTCAGATCGGCCAGACCGTCGGGGAGGGCCGCAATGCGCTGTGCCAACGCCAGACGCGCGGCCCGCAGGGCCTCATCCTCGGCCATGACCAGGACGTTCTCGAAGAATTCGTCGATGGGGCCTTGTAAGTCGCGCAGGACCTGGACCAGGGTGGGGATGTCTCGCTGCGCGGCCAGTTTCGCGGTCGCGGCCTCGTACGCCGCGTGGAGGGCTTTCGTCGCGGGCTCGGTGTACGCGTCGGAGTTCAGGTCGTAGGGCTGATCCAGGTTGCGGACGATGCGCTTGGCCCGCGCATACGCGGTGAACGCATCCTCCCACCAGGGCTGGGCCACCGCGTCGCTTAGGGCGACCACCGCATCCCTGGCCCGGGCCGGGTTCCAGGCCTGCTCCGCCAGGACCGCCTCCACCACATCGTGGGGGAAGCCCTCGTCGCGCAGGGCCACATAGAGCCGTTTGGCGATGAAGTCCATGACCTCGGTCAAGACGTCGTCGGGCACGGGTAGGGGCTGAAGCGCGGCCGCGGCCTTCAATCCCTCGCGGATGTCGAAATCCCGGCCCGAGGCCATGAGGGTCTGCACCAGGGCCAGGGCTGCGCGGCGCAGGCCAAAGGGATCCGCGGTGGATTTGGGTGCTAGGCCCACCGCGAACAGTCCCACCAGGCTGTCCAGCCGGTCCGCCAGGTTCAGGGCCAGGCCCGCGGGGCTCAGCGGTTCTTCAGGTTTGGCGATGTATTGCTCGCGGATGGCCCTGGCCGCGTCGGGCGATTCGCCACTATCCAGCGCGTAGATCTCGCCCATGATGCCTTGCAGGGAGGTCATCTCCACCACCATGCTGGTGGCCAGGTCCGCCTTGCTCAGCGCGGCTGCACGCGCGGTTGCGGCCTTTTCCTCCGAGTTCAGGCCCAGCAGATGGGCCACATCGGGGGTGAGCTGCTCCAGCCGGTGGACTTTATCCAGCATGGAGCCCAGTTTCTCCTGGATGGTGAGCTTGGCCAGCTCGGGGTTGAAGCTCTCCAGGGGGCGTTTGCGGTCCTCTTTGACGAAGTAGGCCGCGTCCGCGTAACGGGCGCGGATGACGGCCTCGTTCCCCGCGCGCACCAGGTCGGGGTCCCGATCTTGGCCGTTGACGATGGTGATGAAGTGGGGCATCAGGTTGCCGTTTTCATCCACCACCGGGAAGTAACGCTGGTGCTTCTTCATGACGGTGATGAGCACGGCCGCGGGGAGTTCCAGATAGTCGGGCTCGAAGTTCCCCAGCAGGGGGAAGGGTTGCTCTACCAGGTCGGTGACCTGTTCCAGCAGGGCTTCATCCTCGGGCGCCTGGCCTCCGGCCTTCGCTGCTTCGGCCTGGAGCCCCTGGCGGATGAGCGCTTTGCGCGCGTCCCGATCCACCACCACGCCCGCGTCGGCCATGCGGTCGAGATAGTCCTCGGCCCGGGCAATGGGGATGTCGGGGGAGCCGTGAGGGCGCAGCCCGCGGGAGACGCGGCCGCTGAGATAGCCCGCGTACTCGAAGGGCACGACCTGGGGGCCGTAGAGGCCCGCCAGCCAGCGGATGGGTCGGCTGAAGGCCACGTTGCTCGCGTTCCAGCGCATGGATTTGCCGAAGCGGATGCCCGCGACCAAGCCCCGCAGGATGCCGGGCAGCAGTTCGTAGGTCGGGCGACCCTCCACCTGCTTTACCGCGTACACATAGCGCTTGCCGCCCTCTTCTCGGACTTCCAGGTCCTCCACCGCGACGCCCTTGCCCCGGGCAAAGCCCAGTGCGGCCTTGGTGGGATTCCCCGCCGCGTCGAAGGCCCGGTCCGCGGGCGGGCCGCGGAATTCCTGCACCTCGGAGGCCTGTTGGGCCTGGAGTTTGCGCACCAGGACCACCAGACGCCGGGGCGCGCCCGTGGTATAGACTTCATCGTACTGGAGCCGGGCGTCGTCCAGGGTCTTGACCGCCATGGCTTTTAGCTGGGCGATGGCGTTGGTCACCTCATGGGGCGGGAGCTCTTCCACACCGATCTCCAGCAGGAGGTCGGCCTCGGCCATGCCTTCGGGCAGGGGTTCGGGCGCGGACGGAACTGGAGGCTCGTAGCGGGTCAGGTCGGGGTCCAGCAGGGGGAAACCCGCTTCCCGCTGTTTTTCCACATAGGCCTCGGCCACCCGACGGGTCATGTCTCGCATGCGGCGGAAGTAGTTGGCCCGTTCGGTGACGCCGATGGCGCCGCGGGTGTCCAGCAGGTTGAAGGTGTGGGAGCAGCGGAGCACGTAATCGTACGCAGGGATCACCAGGCCCTTGCTCACCGCGTTCTCGAACTCGGCCTCGTAGAGCTCATACATCTCTCGCAGGCGGTCCACATCCGCGGTGTTGAACGCGTACTCGCAATGTTCGATTTCCTGCATTTTGAGGATGTCGCCGTAGGTGTGGCGCTCATCCCATTGCAGGTCCCACACCTCTTTCACGCCCTGGATGAACATGGCGATGCGTTCCAGGCCGTAGGTGATCTCCACGGACACGGGGTCCAGGTCCAGACCGCCCGCCTGCTGGAAGTAAGTGAACTGGGTGATCTCCAGGCCATCCAGCCACACTTCCCAGCCCAGGCCCCACGCTCCCAGCGCGGGGCTTTCCCAGTTATCCTCCACGAACCGCACGTCGTGCTTGTCCAGGTCGATGCCCATGGCCCGCAGGCTTTCCAGATAGATTTCCTGGGGGTTGCCGGGGTCGGGTTTGAGGATGACTTGGTACTGGTGGTGCATCTGCATGCGGTTGGGGTTTTCCGCGAAGCGACCGTCATCGGGCCGGTAGCTGGGCTCCACGTAGCCCACGGTCCAGGGCTCGGGCCCGAGGACGCGCAGGGTGGTGGCAGGGTTCGCGGTGCCCGCGCCCACTTTTTCGCTGTAGGGCTGCCAGATGAGCGCGCCCTGTTCCGCCCAGAAGCGCTCTAGGCGCATGATCATCTCTTGGAAGGTGGGAGGGGGGATGGGTGTTTGAGACATGTTTTTTGCGTGTTCAGTAATCAGTGATCAGGGGCGGGTTGAAGGATTGGAGGGAGGCTAGGCGTTTATTTTACCGCAGATGGGGGCGATTGGCTGCATTTGGGGTGGGCGGTTTTGTGATGGATGGCGGGTTATGGACGATGGATGGAAGAGGATGGCGGTTGAAGCGCACCATCGTTCATCCTCTATGGTCATCGTCTTCTGGCGGCCTTCTTGCCCGACTGGCATTCTTCGCTCGCGGGGCAATTTGAAAAACCCTGGCTTGTTGATGTATTATTGATTACGTTCTTGCCGGAGTGCATGCTTTCGT
>DUEQ01000012.1 GCA_011192085.1 Caldilineae bacterium | reverse complement strand
TTTTGGGTGCAGGTCGCGTTGTGATATGATTGAACGTCTGTAAGGGGCGCCATGTCCCTTCGATCCCCATCTCCATCAAGGAGCTGTTTTCAACGTATGGAAGCGATATTCAACCTGCTGGGCGTCGGCCTCACCTGGGGCGTCGCCATCATCGGCGGGCTTCTGGCCGCCTTTTGGATCGGCCTTATCATTTGGACCTGGCGCGATATCCGTTTCCGATCTTCCGATATCTTTGCCGCCATCCTGGCGTCCCTGTTGGTCGCCATCTTCAATGTGCTGGGCCTGCTGATCTACATCCTGGTCCGGCCTAAGCAAACCCTGGCTGAGCAATATGACCGGGCGCTGGAGGAAGAGATCCTCCTCCGCGAGCTGGAGCAAGCGCCCGATTGCTGGAATTGCGGGCGTCCAGTGCAGCCCGACTGGCGTTACTGCCCTTATTGCGAAGTGGAGCTCAAGCATCCCTGCCATCAATGCGGCTATCTGCTTGAACCCGATTGGAAACGCTGTCCGCAATGCGGCGCGCCCGCCGAGGATTTCACCCAGTCCGCCCAGGCCCGCGAGGACGCGGCCGCGTCCTCGCCAGCGTCCGTTCCGGCGCCGCCCCCTCCCATCGCGCCTCCATCCGAATCGGAGCCCATGCCCGCCACCGTCACCCTGCCCGAGGCCGAGGCCATCCGGCAGGCGGAGGCCATCAGGCAAGGTCGTCTCACGTCGGATGGTGAGTAGCGGAATAGGTTTTGAAGCCAAGCGGTATTTTCAGAACATGATTCATATTGGCATTGTGGGCGCGACCGGCTACACCGGCTTCGAGCTCCTCAGACTCATCGCCCGGCACCCTCACGTCCGCCTGGCCTGGGCCACCTCCGAATCCGCGGCGGGCAAACGCATCAGCGAGCTTTACCCCACGCCCGATGAGACGCGCCTCATCCACTTCGCGGATGCCCCTCTGCGGGAAGCGGATGTCATCTTCTTCTGCCTGCCCCACGCGGCCAGCATGGACGCGGTGGCTCGGGCTCGCGACGCGGGCGTGCGGGCCATTGATCTCTCCGCGGACTTTCGCCTGCCCGATCCCGATATCTACGAGCGTTGGTACCACACCCCGCACACTCAGACGAATCTGCTAAGCGAGGCGGTCTATGGCCTGTGCGAGGTGAATCGGGAGGCGATTGCGGACGCGGTCTTGGTGGCGAATCCTGGCTGCTATCCCACCGCCGTGAACTTGGGTCTGTGGCCTCTGGCCCGCGCAGGCGCGCTGGGCCCTCGCATTATCGCGGATTCCAAATCGGGCGTGTCGGGCGCGGGGCGCAAGCTGCGCTTGAGCAGCCATTTCGTGGAGATCAACGAGAATATGGTTCCGTACAGCATTGGCTACGCCCATCGCCACATCGCCGAGATGGAGCTCATCCTGGGCGCTTACACGCCCGATATCCAGATCACCTTCACGCCCCAACTCATTCCCGTCAACCGCGGCATCCTCTCCACCCTCTATGTGGATGTCGATCCGGGCCTGGGCGAAGAGGATGTGCGGGCTATCTACCAGGACGCCTACGGCGATGAGCCCTTTATCCACCTGCTTCCGCCTGGCCAGCACGCCACGCTGCGCCACGCCGTGGGCACGAATCGGGCGGCCATTGGCCTGACGCCCCTGCCTCGGCCAGGCCAGTGGATCGTCACGGTGAGCGAGGATAATCTCCTGAAGGGGGCCAGCGGGCAGGCTGTGCAAAACATGAATATCATGTTCGGCCTGGAAGAAACGGCCGGATTCGATTTCTGAACCCACCCATGAACGATTCCCATCCCATCCATGTGATCAAGATCGGCGGAAGCCAGATCGACAACCGCGACTTCCTCGCCCAGATGGTGAAAACCATCCGTGGAGTGCAAAAACAGGGCGTGCGGCCCATCATCGTGCATGGCGGCGGCAATGAGATCGCCCGGCTGCACGACGAGTTGGGCGTGCCTTTCGACTTCGTTGAAGGCTTGCGAGTCACCTCGGAACAATCCATGCGCCTGGTGAAGATGGCCCTGGGCGGCATCGCCAATCTGCGCGTCGTGCGCTGGCTGGTCAATGGCGGCGTGAAGGCGCTGGGGCTCAACGGCATCGATATGGGGTTGATCCGGGTGGAGAAGCTGCTGGTGGATGGCGTGTCCCTGGGCCGCGTGGGCCGCGTGGACGTGGTGGATGCAGACGTGCTGCGTCCCCTGTTGGCGCAAGGCGTCGTGCCCGTCATCGCGCCCATCAGCCTGGGCTATGACGGTCTGAGCTACAATGTCAATGCGGATCACGTGGCCGAAGCGCTGGCCGTCGCGCTTGGCGCCGCGCATTTGGTCTTTCTCACTGATGTGCCTGGGGTGAAGATCGTGGATCGCGCCATGCGCGTGTTGGCCGCGGAGCAGATCGAGGATCTGATCTTCGGAAAATTCATCACGGGCGGGATGATCCCCAAGACCCGAGCCGCGGCCTCGGCGGTCAAACATGGCGTTCCCAGCGCCATCATCACCGATCTGGAACACTACGCCCGCGGCGAAGGCACCTACATCGTTTCCACCCAGGACCGCAGCCAACAGTCCGCTGATGGCGATGAGATGCCGTGATCAGGCCAACGGCGGGCTAGCCAGCGTCGGTTGACGTATCTTGCAGGCTCGGCCAACCTCGTCGCCGACGCCTTTTCGCAAGCGCCGCCAAAGCTATTTTCGAAACAGGAGCAGCTAATGAACGCCATCGAACTCGAACAACAATACGTCGTTCACGCTTACAACCGTCCCCCCATCGTGTTGGTGGATGGGCAGGGCGTCTGGTTGGAGGATGCGGAAGGGAACCGCTACCTTGATCTGGTGGCGGGCATCGCGGTCAACGCCTTGGGCTATGGCGATCCCGAGATCGCAAGCACCATCTGCGAGGCGGGCAAGAAGCCCCTCCATTACTCCAACCTCTATCATAACGAACCTATGGCCCGGTTGGCCCAGAAACTGGTGGAGATCACCCCCTTTGCCGACCGGGTGCACTTTCAGAATAGCGGCACAGAAAGCACCGAGGCCGCGATCAAGTTCGCGCGCAAATTCGCCCGCACCCACTTTGGCGAGGGTAAGACAGATATCGTCGCATTCACCGGCGCGTTCCACGGTCGCACCATGGGCGCATTGTCCATGACGCCCCGAGAGAAGTATCAGAAGCCTTATCAGCCCCTGATGCCAGGTGTGCGCTTCGCCCGCTTCAATGATATCGACAGCGTCCGAGAGGTCATCGACGATGGCGTGTGCGCGATCATCATCGAACCGGTCCAGGGCGAGGGAGGCATCCATCCTGCGGACGTGGGGTTCATGGCGGCGCTGCGCGAACTGGCCTGGGAGCACAACGCGCTGCTCATCTTCGATGAGGTGCAATGCGGCGTGGGGCGCACCGGGACGTTTTGGGCCCATGAACCGCTGGGCGTCCTCCCCGATATCCTCTGCTCCGCAAAACCCCTGGCCAACGGCCTGCCCATCGGTGCTGTGCTGGTCATCGAGCGGGTGGCCGAGGTCATCCATCCCGGGGATCATGGCACGACCTTCGCGGGCGGTCCCTTTGTCACCTCCGTAGCCAATGTCGTGGTGAACCGCATCAGCGATCCCGCGTTCCTCCAACATGTGCAGGAGACGGGCGCGTATTTCAAGGCGCGGCTGGAGGCCCTGAACAACCCCCACATCGTTGAGGTGCGGGGTCGCGGGCTGATGCTGGGCGTGCAGCTCGACATGCCCGCGGCGCCTGTGGTGCAGGCGGGCTATGAACATGGCCTGCTCCTCCTGAACGCGGGCGCGGACGTGCTGCGTCTCGTGCCGCCGCTGATCATCAGCAAGGATGAAGTGGACATCGCTGTCGAACGCCTGGCCGCAGTGCTGGGCTGACAATAAGGCGATGGACCGTGGCCGATGGACGATGGCTTTCATGCGCGCCCCCATCGTCCGCCAGCTGTCGCCCATCGTCCTGACATCGATATCGGCGGCAAACCCTCCTGGGAAGCCCTCCTGACCATGGTGCGCATCCGTCCGGCCTCCGAGGCCGATATCCAGCCCATTTGCGATCTGGTTAATCACTTCGCTGATCAAAACCTCATGCTGCATCGCACGCCCGAACAGGTGCGGCGGGCGCTGGGCGACTTTCTGGTGGCGGAAGCGGATGGCCGGGTCATCGGATGCGGCTATCTCGCCTATCTGGGGCCCGACCTGGTGGAGCTGCGCTCCTTGGCTGTGGATTCGGCCTGGCAGGGCAAGGGCGTTGGCGGAGAGATCGTGGACGCACTGGTGGCCCTGGCCCGGCAACGAGGCCTGCGCCAGATATGCGCCCTGACCCTGGCCCCCCACTTCTTCGAGCGCCAGGGATTTCGCGTGGTCGACCGCTGGGAGATCAGCCCCAAGATCTGGAGCGAATGCGTCTATTGCCCCAAATTCCACGCCTGCGATGAGATAGCGGTGCTTCGTGATCTCTCGGAGGACGCAAATGACGTTGAAAAACCCGAGGT
>DUEQ01000119.1 GCA_011192085.1 Caldilineae bacterium | reverse complement strand
TTCTTTGCTTCGAATTCGATTTCGATTTTATGCTTGCCAGGCTCCAGCGGTGGGATATCCATGACGATCTGGATGACCTGACGCAGGGGGAAGAAGAGGGGGCGGGTCTTGAGTTCGGCCGGCGTAAGGATCGAGCCCGCCTCGTCTTCCACTTCCAGGATGATCTTGTCCAGCGGCACAGGTTTGCCGTCGATCTTGATCCCGTGCAGGGCGAGGAGCGTCACGTCAGTGAGACGATTCTTGACCTTGAAGGCGACGCCTTCGCCCGAATTGCGGAGGCTGCCAAAGGTGTAGAGTTGTTTGAGGATGAGGCTGGGAATGCGCATGGAGAACTCCTTGGCTGGGGTTGGGTTGGGTTGTTGGCGCTGATTACAAGACCGTCATCACCGCTTGCTCGGAGAGTGGCCCGGTGCGGAGGATGCGCGGGGGCGTTTGGGTGAGGTCGATGATGGTGGATGGTTGCCCGCCCGGAGCCCGTCCGCCATCGATAACGGCCTCCACCCGGCCTTCGAGCTGCGCCCGGGCCTCCTCTGCGGTCAGGGCTGGGGGCTGGCCCGAGATGTTGGCGCTGGTTACGGCCAGGGGGCGGCCCACGGCCCGCAGCAGCGCCAGGGCCAGGGGATGATCGGGGATGCGCAAGGCCACAGTGCCGCCGCCTGCTGTGACGATGGGCGGCAAAGCATCGGTTTTGGGAAGGATAATCGTCAGAGGGCCGGGCCAGAACGCCTGGGCCAGGGCCCAGAAGCTGGGCAGGGGCCTGGCCACCGCGGTCACCCGGTCGGGCTCCGCCACCATGACGGGGATGGCCATGCGCCGGGGGCGGTCTTTGGCCGCGTAGATGCGGGCCACGGCCTCGGCGTCTTCGGCCAGCGCGGCCACGCCGTAGACCGTGTCCGTGGGGAAAACAACCAGTCCGCCACTCAAAAGGATGGGAATCGCGGTTTCGATTTGTTCAGGATGTATCAAGCGGGTGATCATGATCATCGGCAGCCGGTGCAAATGCTGTGATTATCCGTGCCTACTAACCTACCCGATTTCGAGCCACACAGGACACGAAGACGCGACGGCGCGAAGGGGAAAATACAGGAATGCTTCGCGTCTTCGAGCGCTTCGGGCCTTCGTGGCAGGATAGGATGCG
>DUEQ01000118.1 GCA_011192085.1 Caldilineae bacterium | reverse complement strand
GTATTTTGTGCTTAGAAATGAAACCTCGTTTCAAGTAAACGTCAGTGACTATGGCTGTATCCAGCCCAAATTATTTCTCCAGAGCCGTCACCGCGCCTGCGATATCGAGCAGGGCCATGGTGATGGAATGCTGGCGGGCTTTGTTGTAGGACAAGGTGAGATCGCTGATGAGTTCTTCGGCAGCCTCGGTGGCGTTGCGCATGGCCACCATGCGGGCGGAGTGTTCGCTGGCGATGGCCTCGAACAGGGCCTGGAGGATCTCGATCTCCAGCAAGCTCCGCAAGATCTGGCTCAACACCGTCTCCGCGTCGGGCTCGAAGATGTAGTCGATGGCCATGTCGGGGGGAGCGGTCTCGTCGGGGATGATGGGCAGGATCTGTTCCACCACCGGCTCCTGCTTCACCGTATTGATGAAGCGGGTGTAGGCCACATAGACCGCATCGTACCGCTCCGCGGCGAAGTCATCCATGAGGATGCGGGCGATGGGCCCCACTTCGGTGGTGGCCCGGCTGCGGAGCTTGGCGTGAAGGTGGCGGCTGGCGGGCCGGTCGCCGATACCCACGAACTCCGCGCGGATGGGCGGACCGTACTTGCGCATCCAGTCTCGCCCCTTTTTGCCCACAGTCACCAGCTCCACCCCCTTGCCTTCATCCTGCCAGGTTTTGATCTGGCGAGCCGCGTGCATGATCATGTTATGATTCAGACCGCCCGCCAGACCCCGATCCGCGGTGATAAGAAGCATGCCGATACTGCGCACCTCGCGTTGCTGAAGCAGAGGCTGCGAAGATGCGTACGCGGGGCGAATGCGGGCCAAAAAGGCCAGCACATCCTGGGCTTTACGGGCATAGGGACGGGTGGCTTGCACCTGTTCCTGGGCGCGGCGCATCTTGGACGCAGACACCGCCTCCATGGCTTTGGTCACCTGGGCGATGTTCTTGACGCTGCGGATGCGCCGCTTGATCTCACGTGTGGTAGCCAATGGGGACTCCTTCGCAAGGCTGATTAATGATGCATGATCAAAAATTGAAGCGATGTCTATCCTCTAAAACCGCCAATCTTTAATCACAAATCT
>DUEQ01000117.1 GCA_011192085.1 Caldilineae bacterium | reverse complement strand
TCTAACCTGCTGCCATGAAAATGGACAAAAGGCGATGGACGATGGCAGGCGTTTACAATCATCATCCTCTTCCGTCCATCCTCCATCGTCTTTTCATCATCTGCTTGCATTGAGCCGAGAGTGCGCTTCTTTCGCCTCAACCGTGGGCTTGCGCTCGCGCATCCATTTGGGCCGCACATGCCAAAAGCGGGGTAGGACGCGAGACCAATCGGCCAGGAGCGCTTCGGCCAGGGGGCTTTGGGTGTGTGCATGATGCGCCTCCACCAGGCTGCGCAATAAGATGGCTGCGGCTTCATCCTCCACCCGAGTGGCGTAGACCAACTCCCGATTCAGACGTTTGAGAAAGCGAGGCCAGTCCGCGTCGTCAAGCACGAAGGCCTGACCGCCCGTCATGCCCGCAGCGAAATTGTAGCCCGTGGGACCCAACACGACCACCACGCCCCCGGTCATATACTCGCAGCCATGATCTCCCACGCCCTCCACCACGGCCCGCGCCTGACTGTTCCGCACCGCGAAACGCTCTCCCGCTCGTCCAGCCACGTAGAGCTCGCCCCCCGTCGCGCCATACAGACAGGTGTTCCCCACGAGAAAGTGTTCGGGCCAGGCGTAGGTCGCATCCTCCTCGGGCCGAATGGCGATGACGCCCCCGGCCAACCCCTTGCCCACATAATCGTTGGCCTCGCCGATGAGGGTGAAGTGCACGCCCGGATTGAGAAATGCGCCAAAGGATTGCCCGGCGCTGCCCCTGAAGGTGTAGTGCAGAGAGCCTGGAGGCAGATCGGTGTAGCTCAATTGGGTCAAGCGACCGCTGAGCCGCGCGCCTACGGCTCGGTCCGTGTTACGGATCTCGAATTCTCGCTTGAGCGGCAGTTGATCCAGAGCCAGCGCGGCCAATGCGGTTTCGGCCACCCGATTGCCTAATGCATTGGGTGCGTCATAATCGGGCCACTGCACGAAATGGCGGGGGGAATCACCCTCCGGTTGAGCCAGCAGGGGTGAAAGATCCAGAGAATCCAGTGCGGGATTGCCCGTGGGCGTTTGGATGAGCAGGTCGGTGCGACCAATGACCTCATCCAGGCAACGGTAGCCCATCTGAGCCAGCAGCTCGCGCACCTCCTGGGCGACGAAGGTGAACGCGGCCATCACGTGTTCCACCCGCCCCTGGAATTTGGCCCGGCGTTTGGGGTCCTGAGTGGCCACGCCCACGGGACAGGTGTTGCGGTGACACACCCGGGCCATGATGCATCCCTCCGCCAGCATGGCCAGCGTGCCAAAGGAGAACTCATCCGCGCCCAGCAAGGCGGCTTTCATCACATCCAACCCGGTGCGCAATCCGCCATCCGCGCGCACCACCACCCGATCGCGCAGGCCGCCCGCGCGCAGAGCCTGCTGGGTCTCGGCCAGGCCCAACTCCCAGGGCGCGCCCGCATGCTTGATAGAGGTAAGCGGCGATGCCCCCGTGCCGCCATCATGGCCGGAGATGAGGATGACATGGGCTCGACCTTTGGCCACGCCCGAGGCGATGGCCCCCACCCCGGTCTGGGCCACGAGCTTCACGGAGATGGTCGCTTCGGGATGGATCTGGCATAGGTCGTCGATGAGTTGGGCCAGATCTTCGATGGAGTAAATGTCGTGATGTGGGGGCGGGGAGATGAGGGGCACGCCCGGCGTGGTGAGACGAATGGACGCGATGAGGTCGGTGACTTTGTGGCCGGGCAGATGCCCTCCTTCGCCAGGTTTGGAGCCCTGGGCCATCTTGATCTGCAACTCCTGGGCGCTGATCAGATAAGCGGGGGTGACGCCAAACCGGCCCGACGCCACCTGTTTCACGGCGCTGTTGCGAGGACTGTTGTAGCGGGCCGGGTCTTCGCCCCCTTCGCCGCTGTTGGACCGAGCGCCCAATCGGTTCATGGCCTCGGCCAGGACTTCGTGCGCTTCGGGACTGAGCGCGCCCAACGACATGGCCGCGGCGCTAAACCGACGCACAATGGCCTCCACTGGCTCCACCTGGTCCAGCGGGATGGGCTCCCGGTCGGAGCGGATGACCAGCAAGTCCCGCAGGTCGGTGGCGGGCTTCTCCTGAAGCAGGCGGCTATACTCCCGATAGATGGCATAGGCCTGCTGAAAGTTCTCTCCCAGGGCGTTGGGAGTGCGCACGGCCCGATGCAGTGCGTCGATGACCGCGGGCGTGAACGCATGCACCTCGCCCTTCTTGCGGTATTTGAACTGGCCCCAATGCTCCAACTTGTTCAGCGAAGTCTGGTAGGCCAGATGATGGCGGTAGAGGACGTCATCGGCCAATTTGTCGAATCCCACTCCCCCCAGGCGGCTGGGCGTGCCCGCGAAACAACGCGCCGCCACCTCATCGTCCAAGCCGATGATCTCGAAGATCTGGGCGCCACAATAGCTCTCCACGGTGCTGATGCCCATCTTGGACATGATTTTGAGCAGACCCATCTCCAGGGCTTTCAGATAGTTGGCCTGGGCTGCAGCTGGGTCGTCCACACCTTTCAACCGTCCCTCTGCAGCCAGGTGAGCGACGGTGTCCAAAGCCAGCCAGGGATGCACAGCATTGGCGCCATACCCGATGAGCGCGGCCAAACGGTGGACGCTGATGACGTCGCCCGCTTCCACCAGGATGCTGCCATCCATGCGCAGCCCTTGGCGGATGAGATGATGATGCACCGCGCCTACAGCTAGCAGGGCGGGAATGGGTGCGCGGTCGGGGCCCACTGCCCGATCGGTGAGGAGGATCAGGTTGTGTCCATGTCGAAAAGCTTCCTCCGCCTCCGCGGTAATCCGATCCAGGCCCGCGGTCAGGCCCGCTTCGCCCTCAGCCACAGGAAAGGTGATGTCGATGGTGACCAGGGAGAAGGGTAAGCCGTCATGGGCGTCGTCGAAATGGGTGCGGCGGTCGCGAGCGAGTTGCTTCAGCAGGGTCAGGGTGTCCGCGTCCAGCACAGGGGTTTCGAGGATGATGAGACGGGCATGGTTGGGGGTCTCATCGAAGATACTGCGACGCCGCCCCAACAACATCTGCAAAGACATGACCGAGCGCTCGCGTAGCGGATCGATGGGGGGGTTGGTGACCTCAGCGAAGCGCTGGTAGAAATAATGATAGAGAGGGCGGGGCAGTTGCGACATAACCGCGGGCGGGGTGTCATCTCCCATGGCGCCGGTGGGCTCTTTGCCCGCAATAGCCATGGGTTTGAGCATCATGCCGATGGATTCCGCGGTGTAGCCAAAGGCCTGTTCCAAAGGAAGCAGGTCGGGCGCAGCCGCCTCCTCTGGGTCCAACAATGCGCCCTCCTCGTACACGGGCTCGGCTAGTTCGCCGCCCACGGCATCCAACAGGAAGTTCTGACGATGGCGTATGGCCCGCTCCAGCTTATCGATATGATAGAAATTGTTATGCGACCAGGTCATGTAGGGACGGCGGCCGCTGATCTCTTCTTTGATCTCATCATTGAGGAGCAGGCGACCCCGATGGGTGTCCACCAAAAGCATCTGGCCCGGCCCCAATTTGCCGCGGCGGGTGATGCGGGCTGCGGGAATAGGGATGACGCCAGCTTCGGAGCTGGCGATGAGGAGTCCGTCCAGGGTGCGGAGATAGCGCAAAGGGCGCAAGCCGTTGCGATCCAGCGATGCGCCAGCCACCCGGCCATCGGTGAAGACCAGGGCCGCGGGCCCATCCCACGGCTCGGTCAAGGCGGCGTGATAACGATAGAACGCTCGCAGGGCCGGGGGCATGTCCTTCACGTGCTCCCAGGCCTCGGGCGTGAGCATCATGATGGCGTGACGCAGTTCGCGCCCGCGGCGCACTAGGGCTTCCACCGCGTTGTCCAGCATGGCGCTGTCGGAGCCAGTCTCATCCAGGATGGGAGCAATGGCTCGCACGAAATCATCCTCCCGGCTCAATCGCTCTATTCGGGCCCGCATCCAATTGATGTTCCCTTGCAGGGTGTTGATTTCGCCATTATGGGCCAGCAGGCGGAAGGGCTGCGCCCGACGCCAGTCGGGTGCGGTGTTGGTGGCGTAGCGCTGATGGTAGAGGATCATGGCGCTACGATAATCGGGATCGGCCAGATCGGGATAGAAGTTGGCCACCTGGGAGCCCAGCATAAGCCCTTTGTAGACGATGGTGCGGCTGGAGAAGGAAGGGATGTAGATATCCAACTGGGCCTGGGCCAGGGCCCGTTCGATGCGACGGCGGGCCAGATAAAGGGTGCGTTCGAAGGGTTCGTTGCGGTCCAGAGAGTCGGGACGAAGGATGAACGCCTGCCAGATATCGGGGCGGGTGCGGGCTGCGAAGGAGCCTAGGGCGTAGATATTCACGGGCACGGGCCGCCAGGAGAGAAGGGGAACGCCCAGCACCTCCAATTCGGCCTTGACCAGGGACTGCCAGACTTCGGGATCCAAGTCTGGGGGTGCGAAGAAGACGCCCACAGCCAGATCGCCGAATTTGATCTGAGGAAGGCCCAGGAGTCTTCCGAAGAAGCGCACAGGGATCTGTGTGAGAAGGCCTGCGCCGTCACCCGTGCCCGAATCCGCAGCCACGCCCCCGCGATGTTCCATCGCGGCCAGCGCGTCTACGGCCATGTGCACCAGCTCGTGGCTGCGACGACCGGGGATATCGGCGATGACGCCGATGCCGCACGAATCTTTGTGGAAACGGGGATGGTGGAGAAGGGGTGATGTAAGGGGCATGACGGGCCTCCGGGAAGCGAGACGAGAGGGCGGAGAGGGGAAAAATCGGCGCTGAAAACAAAAAGCCCCTGGGCGACCAGCATGGCGTCCAGGGGCGACGTTGCCGAGATGACGAGGATGGATGGCATTGATTATGATTATGATCTCCATTTTAGCATCCAGCGGCCCAAAAATCAATGGATTCCGGACCGCTGAATGCGGTGCAAAAAGGATGTGCTTGCTTTTCCCTCCGAATCCGTGATCCGGCTCCGTACGCTATGAAGATCGATCCACGGTTGATGGCCTCGATGACCTCCTCCACGCTGAACGGATTTCGACCTTCCCGGCGCTTTCAGGACATCTCGCTTTGCAACCCGACCATCAGTAAGGCTCATCGACAGAGCAGCCCCTGCGCTTTCAGGAAGCTGGCCAGCTCCCGTGCGGCCAGCGCGTGTCCCTCCAGATTCCAATGCCCGTCCACCGCGTAATGCAACAACCGCCGCCGCGCTCGGGCTTCTCGCACAAAGGCCGGGCGCAGGTCCAGTGCGGGGATGTCCACCGCGGCGAGAACAGCCAGCATGTGTTCATGCGCGGCGTCGGGCGAGAATTCAGGGCTTTGCAGCTGGGGATATTGGGATTGCAGACGTCGCCAGAAACGAGGATAAACTTCCTCGGGCGCGTTCGCCAGCACCGCGACCACATCCGCGCCCATTGCCTCCGCCTCTCGTTTGATCTCGGTGAAGATGGCCGCGGTGACTTCGCTGGCCCGCTGCCAGTCGTCATCGTAATCGATGCGGTAGGCGTTGAAGGTGAGGGGGAGGTAATCCTCGCCCTGGGCCAGGTTCCGGGTCTCCCGGCCCGGTTTGATCAAGCCGAGTTGGGCCAGACTGGCGGCGAATCGGGGCGCGGCCAGGCGGATGCGGGGATCAAACCAGCGCCAGAAATGGGAATGCAGGAACAGCCATTCGCCCACGGGCGTCAGGGGCCCGGGCGGCATCGCTTCGACCTCGCGCACCACCATATTCCCCGCCACCGGCGGCGCTTTGGCCGGATCGTAGGGAAACAGTTTGAGTTCGAGCTGGCCATGTTCCATCCGGAAATAGGGCTTGAGATTCGCGCCCATGTTGGCTGATTCCAGGGGTTGATAGTTGTTCATGAAG
>DUEQ01000116.1 GCA_011192085.1 Caldilineae bacterium | reverse complement strand
GTGGGTAAGACAACTGCTGTTTTTCATCATGCCATAATGTCTATTGTTTGTTCTCCAGCGCGATCTCATGGCAAGAAAAAGGCCTCCGCGGCCCGCAGACCCCGGAGGCCCTGTCATTTTACGCTTCGCGTAACGCAGCGCCGATCTCTCGACTGAGCCGCGCCACGATCTTCTTTCGCAATTTGGCGGTGTCTTTATCGGTCAAGGTCTTGGTCGGCGATTGGAAGGTGAGGGAGAAGGCCAGGGATTTCTTTCCCGGCGGGATGGGATCACCCCGGTAGACGTCGAACAGGTGGACATCTTTCAGGTTCGCGCCGCCGGTCTGCCGGATGAGAGCTTCCACCACGCCCGCAGGGATGTTCTCATCTACGATGAAGGCCATGTCCTCCTTTACGGGCGGAAATTCGCTGATGGGGCGCAATTTCTTATGAGTCTGGATGTAGGGGATGAGGGGATCGAGCTGGAACGCGGCCAGAACCACAGGACGGTCGCCCAGGTCGAAGGCCTCGCGTATCTTGGGATGGATCTCGCCCACGCGTCCGATCCGCTCCCCTTTCAGGTAGATGGCCGCGGCCTTGGGCCCGAAGACATGCGCGGGCTCGGCCTTGAACTCGACGTCCGCCAGCGCGCCCAATCGTTCGAACATGACTTCGAGCACGCCTTTGGCGTCGTAGAAGTCCATGGGGGAGTCATCGCCGCCGTACCAACCCCCGGGATCGCGCGGGCCGGTGAGCGCGATCGCGGCCAGCCGCACCTCGCCCGGCAAGACGCCATCGCCCAGCTCGGGCCGGTAGGCCAGACCGATCTCGAAGGTGGCCATGCGGTCGGTGTAGCGTAGGTTGCGCTGCAAGTTCTCCATGGTGGTCACGCCCATGCAGCGACGCAGCACGCTGCGCTCCTGGCTGAGGGGATTGGCCAGGTGGATGAATTTCTCCGGACCAGGGGCATCTTCGGGATGGTCGGGAAACATCTTGCGGTAATTTTCCATGGATGTGAGGGAGTAATTGATCACCTCCTGCAATCCGGCCGCGGCCAGGATGTCCCGCAGACGCTCTTCCAGCTCGTAGGGCCAGTTATGGTGTTGAGGTGGCAGCTCATCGGCCATCAAGGTCTCGGGAATGTTGTCGTAACCGTAGATGCGGGCGATCTCCTCCAGCAGATCCGCGGTGATAGCTACATCCAGCCGATACCAGGGCACTGTGGCCCAGATGACATCCTCCTCCACTCGAATGTCGAATTCCAAACGTTTGAGGATGGCGATGATCTCCTCTTGACTCAGGTCAACACCCAGCCAGCGTTGCACATCCTGCACGGTGATGGGGACCTCCACCACCGGTTGGGGCCGGGGATAGTCCTCGACGATGCCCTCCGCGATGTTGCCTTCGCCCAGGTCGGCCATGAGCTGCGCGCCGCGAATGTTGCCAATGGGATCCAGCTCGGAGGGAACGCCCCGGCTGAAGCGATACGCGGCTTCGGAGGGTAGCTTCAGCTTTTTCGCTGTCTGGCGGATGTTGATGAAGTTGAAGGAGGCGGATTCCAGTAGGACGTTGCGGGTTGTGTCGGAGACCTCGGTCTCCAGTCCTCCCATGACGCCGCCGATGCCCACGGGCCCGATTTCGTCGCAGATCATGAGGATGTCGGGGTCGAGGGTGCGTTCAACGCCGTCGAGGGTAGTGAATTTCTCACCTTCTTTGGCCCGTCGCACGATGATCTTGACTTTGTCCTTGCCAATACTGCGGGCTCGGGCCAGCAGCTTATCGTAGTCGAACGCATGAAGGGGTTTGCCCCATTCGAACATGACGTAGTTGGTCACATCCACCAGATTGCTGATGGGCCGTTGCCCCATCAGCTTCAGGCGATATTGCATCCAGAAGGGGGAGGGACGCACTTGGACATCGCGGATGATGGACGCGGTGAAACGATAACACAGGTCGTCATCGATGATCTCCACATCCACGTAATCCCCTGCGGGCGGGGGCGAGGTCTGCCACGTGGGCATGCTGATGTGCAGGGGAGCCTCGGTGATGGCCGCGACCTCGCGGGCCACGCCGATGATGGACGCGATGCGGATCATGTTGGGCGTGACGTCGATGTCCAGGACGACGTCGCCTAGGTAATCGGCCAGGGGGGTTCCTACAGGCGCGTCGTCGGGCAGGATGATGATGCCCTCATGTTCGTCGGAGATGCCCAGTTCCCGTTCGGAACAGACCATGCCCTGGGAGAGGACGCCGCGTATCTTGCCCGGTTTGAGCTTTTTGACCTTGAAAGCGTCCGCGTAGGCATCGATGAGCATCGCGCCCGCGATGGCGAACGCGACCTTCTGGCCGCTGTCGCCCGGCTTGAGATTGGGCGCGCCCGTGACTACGGTCAGGGGCGCCGCCGCACCATAGTTCACGGTGACCAGGGTGAGGCGGTCCGCGTTGGGATGTTTCTCCACACGCATAACCTCGCCCACGAAGATTTTTTTTCTATCCCAGGCGATGCGGCCCGGTCCGGTGACCACATCGCCCCGTTTCATCTGTTTCTGCAGGCGCACGGGCTCAGGCGGCAGCACGCCGATGTATTCCACATTGACAACTTCCAATCCCGCCAAGGTGAGCCGCTCCACCAACGCATCCACGGGCATGGTGATATCAACGTATTCTTTGAGCCAGGAAAGGGGTGCTCTCATAATGACCTCGTTTTTGTCTCACGCAAAGGCGTAAGCG
>DUEQ01000115.1 GCA_011192085.1 Caldilineae bacterium | reverse complement strand
TCCAAGTCCCGCTCCAACCTCCACGCCCACGCAAACCCCCATTCCCCCTCCCGCGGCCCCGCCCCTGGCCCAGGCCCGCCAAGCCCTGCATGAAGGGGATTATGAGGCCGCCATCGCCGCATTGGAACGCTTCCTGGCCGCCTCGCCTGACGCGGATCGGGCTGCGGAGGCTCGCTTCTTGCTGGCGCGGGCGTTTCTGGCCGCGGGGCAGAGCGAACAGGCCGGGGCCTTGCTAGAGACCCTGGCGGGCCATGAGGACGCGATCGCTCGCTTCCCCGAGATTCATTATTGGCTGGCGAAGACTCTCCTGTCCGCCGATCCCGCCCGGGCGGCCCAGGCCTTCGAGGCGTATGCCGCGCTCAGCCCCCATCTGGCCGCGGCGGTATGGATTCGGGCCGGAGATGCATGGCGGCAGGCCGGGGAGCTGGACCGGGCCGTCGCGGCCTACTCGCAGGCGCTGAGCCTGGCCGCGGGCGTCGCCACCGCGCTACACGCCCGCGAGGGGCTGGCCGAGACCGCGCTCGCCGCGGATGACCCCGCAGCAGCCATCGCCCAATATGAGGCCATCCTCCAGCAGGCCCGATCGCCCGCCTATCGGGCGGAGATATTCTATCGGCTGGGGCAGGCCCAGGCGGCCGGGGGGCTCACTGCGAACGCGTGGGCGAGCTATCATCAGGCGACGCGAACCGCGCCCGGCAGTCGGTACGCCTACCTGGCCCTGGTGGCGCTGGTGGACGCGGCTCAAGCTGTGGACCCTTTACTGCGGGCGGAGATCGATATCGCGGCCGGAGCCTATCTCCCCGCGATGACCGTACTCAGGCTCCACCTGGAACAAACGCCGGATGACCGCACGGCCCAGGCGTACGCCCTGCTGGCCCAGGCGTATGAGGATGCCGAGGATTATGCACAATCGGGCGAGGCCTGGCGACAGGTGTTGGATCTCGCTACAGACGAGGCGATGAGGAGCGACGCCTGGCTGGGGCTGGGACGCAGCTACTGGCGACGAGGGATGAAGGAGGAAGCTCGGGAAGTCTACTTGCAGGCGGCTGAGCGTTCGAGCGACTCGGAGACAGCGGCTACGGCCCTATGGTGGGCCGCGGTGCTGGCGGGTCAGGACGAGGCTCTATGGCGGCGCGCGGCCGAGGATTTCATGCGCTTGGCTCGAACCTATCCCCAGAGCGATTACGCAGCCCAGGCCGTGTTCCGAGCGGGGCTCATCCATTATCGTTTAGGGGATGGCGACGCCGCGCTGGCGTTGTGGTCGGAACACGCGGTCGCGGGTCGGAATGCGTGGCATGCAGCCGCGGATTTCTGGTTGGGTAAGCTGCTTCAAGCCGAAGGCGAGGCGGATGAGGCGCTGGCGCACTGGCGCGGTGTGGCCGACCGCTGGGGCGTCAACCATTTCTACGGCGTGCGGGCCCGGCAGAAGCTGACGGAGGCTGGCGCAACCCTGCCTCCGCTGGAATCGCCGCCCGAGGATGAGGCGGGCGCGGTCGCTATCTGGGTGATGGGACTGAAGCCGGGCGTCAGCGAAGCTGACCTGGCCCAAACCCCGCCTCAGTTCGCCCCGGTGGCGGAGTGGCATCGATTGGGCGAGGACGTGAAAGCCCATGGGGAGCTGGAGCGCCTGCGCCTGGTCTGGGTCGATGATCCTGTGCGCCTGTATCAGCTTGCCCTGTTCGCCCGCGAGCGAGGCTATTATGACATCGCCATCCGGGCTGCGTTGCGTTTGGCCAACCTCTCGGGACGGCCTTTCACTGAAGCGCCTCGCAGCATCCAGGAACTGATTTATCCCACCTATTACAAGGACCTGACGCTGGCCTACGCCCAACGCTTCGATCTCGATCCCGCGCTCTACTTCGCGCTCATCCGGCAGGAATCCCTGTTCTGGACGCCGGCCGTCAGTCATGCTGGCGCGCGGGGCTTGACTCAGATTATGCCGGGCACAGGCCAGGGCGCTGCCAGCCAGTTGGGCATGACCGATTTCACGGTGGCGGATCTCCAGCGGCCCGTAGTGAGTCTCCATCTGGGCGCCTACATCCTCAGCCGGGAGCTGGCGCGGGGGGATGGCAATGTGTTTTGGGCTCTGGCTGCGTATAATGCGGGGCCGGGTAATGCGGCGTTCTGGCATGATCTGGCCGAAGGGGACGAAGACCTCTTTGTGGAGCTCATTTCCTTCCGCGAGACCCAGCACTACGTCCGCACCATCACCGTTCAGGCCGAGCACTACCGACGCTTATATCCCCAGCTCCGGCGACGATAACCACTCATCAGTCACCAGTCTCCAATTGATGTTCCACTACCTCAAACTAGGCGGCAGCCTCATCACCGATAAGAATCAACCGTTGACCCCGCGGCCCCTGATCATTCAGCGTCTGGCCCGAGAGATCGCGACTGCGCATCGGGCGCATCCCGAGCGCCAGTTCATCATAGGGCACGGCAGCGGCAGCTATGGGCACGTGGTGGGCCGGAAGTATGCCGTGCGTTCGGGCGTGAAGGACGTCCGCGGCTGGCGGGGCTTCGTGGAGACGGGGTACATTGCGGGCCAGCTCAATCGGGTGGTGCTGGCTGCGTTGCTGCGGGCGGGCCTGCCCGTCATCAGCCTGCCGCCCTCGGCTCTGGTGCATGGCGTCGATGGCGAGATCGTGCAGTTTCACACGCAACCCATCTTCAACGCGATCAATCACGGTCTCATCCCCCTGTTGTTCGGGGATGTGGCCTTCGATGAGACGCGGGGCGGCGTCATCGTCTCCACCGAGGAGGTCTTCGCCGCCCTGGCCGATCGACTTCCCCCCGACCGGTTGACTCTGGCGGGCGTGGTGGATGGGGTGTATACGGGCGATCCCTTGCGCGATCCCAGCGCAGAGCGCATCCCGCGCATCCGCATTCGCGACTTGGCGGGCCTGGCCGATGCGTTGGGCGGCTCCCATGGCGTTGACGTCACCGGCGGCATGGCGACCAAGGTGGCGGCCATGGCCGCACTGATCCAGCGTTATCCTCAATTGCGCGTGCATCTCATCTCGGGCGAAAGGCCGGGCCATCTCCAGCGCCATCTGTTGGAGCCCGATCTCCCCCTGGGCACAACCCTTCTTTTCTGATGCATGTTTGCATCGGGCTGGCAATGGCGGCAGGTGGGGCTACGCCAGTCGACTTGCCACCTGCGACCTGCCACCTGCAAACCTTGTATACAGCCAACCTGACGCGAGCGACCAAGGTCGTCAAACGTCACCCGTCATGTCATTACGTTTGCCGCTTGACGTTTGACGTTATTGGTAAACTCGGCCAACCTCGGCTTCAAGATCATCTCTGCAAACCACGCGAATTCTATTTTCGAAACAGG
>DUEQ01000114.1 GCA_011192085.1 Caldilineae bacterium | reverse complement strand
CGGCTCTTCTCCTCGGCCGCATGTCCCAGCAGCCGCAACATGACCGCGCTGATGAACAGTTCCGCCAGAGCGTCGTTGTTGATGGATGCGTTCATGGCGGTGTGCATGGGCAGGAACGCGGCGAAGCCAGCCGCGAGCAGGGCCACGGGGGTGCGCTTGGGGAACAGGCGTCGGGCGCTGAGGAAGATGACCAGGACGCCCATCGCGCCGATGAGCGCGTTGACCAACCGCAAAGCCCACACCTGGGCCGCTATCCCCGCACCCTTCGACGCCACCAGCCACACCGGAACCATGAGCAGATAATAGAGAGGCGGCTGGTGCCCTTCGTAGCGCACGGGGGCGATGGGGAGCTCGGGCGGAAAGCCCTGGGCCTTGAGCTGCTCCAGATAGGCTTGGTCGTAATCGCCGGGCCGCAGTTGGGGCAGATGGCCCGTTTGGACGATGGCCGCGATGTTGTTGAAATGCGCGGGCTCATCGGGCGCCTGCCACAGGGGCGTCAGCAGGGCGTAGGCCGCGGTCAGGGTCAGATGGATGGCCAGGATCAAGGCCAGGAGGCGGAAGGATGTGCGGGGGGAGAGCATTGGCTGGTCAGTATGCAGTAATCAGTGATCAGGATGCGGCAGGCTGTCGACGCGGGCGGCCCAGTACGTCATGGGCAAACTCGGCCAACCTCGTCGCCGAAATCTTTTCGCTAGCGCCGCCAAAGCTATTATCCTCTATCGGTCCACTTAAGAGATCGCTCGGGGTGGGATGGTAGTGCGCTCGATGGCCGCGCCCAGCGCTTGCAGTTTGCCTTCCAGGTTCTCATAGCCGCGGTCGATCTGCCTCACATTGGCGATGACGCTGGATCCCTGGGCAGCCAGGGCCGCGATGACCAGAGCCATGCCCGCGCGGATGTCGGGGCTGGACATGCTCTGACCGTAAAGGCGAGAGGGGCCCACTACCACAGCCCGGTGAGGGTCGCATAGGACGATGCGGGCGCCCATGTTGATGAGCTTGTCCACGAAAAAGAGGCGGCTCTCAAACATCTTCTCGTGAACGAGCACGGTGCCCTCCGCCTGGGTGGCGACGACCAAAGCGATGGAGAGGAGGTCGGGCGGGAAATGAGGCCAGGGCCCGTCATCGATCTTGGGCACGGCCCCACCCACATCCATCTCCACCCGCAATCGCTGCTCCGAACCCACCACGAGATCATACCCCCCGTCGGTCTCTTCCAGCCAGCAATTCACGCCCAGGCGGTCGCGGAACACATGCAACACCATGCGCAATTCGTCGGGCCGCACATCCTTGATGCGGATCTCTCCCGGCGTCACCGCCGACAATCCCAGGAAGGAGCCCACCTCCAGCAGGTCGGGCCCGATCTCGAACTCGCCGCCATGCAATCGCTCCCGCCCCACGATGCGTAGCGTGTTCGTGCCCACGCCCTCGATTTCCGCGCCCATGCCGATGAGCATCCGGCACAGATTCTGCACGTGGGGCTCCGAGGCCGCATTGCGCAAGATGGTTTCGCCCGACGTCAGGGTCGCGGCCATGAGCGCGTTCTCGGTGGCGGTGACACTGGCCTCGTCCAGAAAGATGTCCTGGGGATGGAGCCCGCCAGGGGCGGTGATTTCGATGCGGTGACGGGTCAGATTCACATCGACTTTCGCGCCCATGGCCTCGAAGGCCAGCAGGTGGGTGTCGATGCGACGGCGACCGATGACATCGCCGCCGGGCGGCGGCAAGCTGACGCCGCCCAGGCGGGCCAGCAACGGCCCGGCCAGCAGGATTGAGGCCCGAATTTGGGTGGCGAGATCGCGATCCAGTTCATGGGTGTGCACATTCTGGGCCTGCACTGTCAGGGTGGCGTCGTCGTTGACCTGCACGCGCGCGCCCAGCGCTTTCAACAACCCCAACATGGTGTTCACATCGCCGATGCGGGGTGCATTGCGCAGGGTCACCGGCTCATCGGTCAGCAGCGTCGCGGCCAACATGGGCAGAGCTGCATTCTTGTTCCCGGTCACGCGCACTTCGCCATGAAGTGGGCGTTGTCCCTGAATGACAAAGTATTCGTTCATAAATGAGCATCCTTGTGTGACCAACGCCGTCGTTGGCTGTGGTGATGGTTTGGGGGTCAGGAAACGGGACGGGCGATGACCGGCGTATCCACCTGCGCTCCCAATCGATGCGCGGCGTGACCGTTGCGAATGGCGATTTCCACGTAACCCATGCTGCCGATCAGCGCCACGATCTGTCCCTCCTCGGCATAGCCATACGCCTGATGGAAGGAGCTCACCATCAGCCCCGCCACCTCGAAGGTCCAGTTGTCCGCTTCGATGAGCATTTCCTCGGTGATATTGGTGATGATGTTGCCGAAGGAGTCGATGTGAATGACCTGGCCCTGAATGTCGCCGTTGGCCCGCACGATGGGTTCGGGAATCTCGAACTGTACGGGATCGGTGACGGCTGGCCCGATGCTGGGCGCGGGCGCGCCCGCGGCGATATGTGCGGCGAAGGGAGCGAACACATCCCGTCCGTGGAAGGTGGGACTGACCTGGGCCCGCTTGTAGTAGGAGTTGGTCAGTTCGCGGATCTCGCGCACGCGCTCGGTGCGATAGATCCAGGAGAAGACGCCGTTGTCGGGCCCGACATACACCGCATGATCCGTATAGACGACGATGGGCCGACGGTCTGTGCCCACGCCCGGATCCACCACGACCAGATGCACCGTGCATTCGGGGAAGTGAGGGGTCACGGTGTGGAGCACGAACGCGGCCTGTCGGATGTTTTGCGGTTCGATATCGTGGGTGATATCCACCACCTGCACCCAGGGCAGGATATCGAGGATGACCCCTTTCATGGCCCCAACGTAGCCGTCCGAAAGGCCGAAATCGGTGATGAGGGTGATGGGAGGCGGGTTGTTGCGGGGAGGATGGAGGATGACCGGTTTCGCCATGGAATCGCTCTCCTTGAATGGGTGGGAGTTATGACGCGGCACGTTATTCCAATTGTAAAAGGTCGAACGACTCTTGGCAAGCATGGGCATGGAGCTGGCCGCGAGGG
>DUEQ01000113.1 GCA_011192085.1 Caldilineae bacterium | reverse complement strand
CCCGTTTAGCACGGCGCCAATGCCGCCCACCTTCACACCTGCTTCGTGGGTCACATGGACAAGGAGATCGATGGCGGGAGAATGCATGATATTCGTTCAGAATGAGCGATGCAGGCGATGGCCCGGGAACTAAGAGACGCTGAAACCGGAGAGTGGGATAGATAACCTTGCGCCCACGCGATCACGGAATGAAAGACATGGCCCGATCCAGATCCTCAATGAGGTCCTCCACGTTTTCGATGCCCACAGAGAGACGCACAAGACCATCGGTGATGCCCACCTTACGACGCTCCTCAGGCGGCACGCCCGCGTGGGTCATGCTGGCGGGGTGCTCGATGAGGGTGTCCACATTGCCAAGACTCACAGCCAGGGTGGCGAGCTCAATGTGATTCATCACGGCCACGCCCGCATCGAATCCCTTCTTCAACTCGAAGGAGATCATACCTCCAAAGCCCTGGACCATCTGTTTTCGTGCGATCTCATGGCCCGGATGGCTTTCCAAGCCGGGATAATTCACCTTAGCCACCTCAGGGTGCGTCTCCAGCCATCGGGCCAAGGTCATGGCATTGGCCGCGTGGCGCTCCATCCGCAGCTCAAAGGTCTTGAGGCCAAGATTGGCCAGCCAGGCGTCGAAGGGGCTGACCGCGGGGCCCATAACCCGTGCCAGCAGCCCCACCCCATCCTTCTTCGCGTTCATGTAATCGAGATGCGTGCTCATGATAGCCCCGCCGATGACGACGCCATGGCCGGTCAGATATTTCGTAGTGGAATGGATCACCACATCGCAGCCCAGGGTGAGGGGGCGCTGATGGTAAGGCGTGGCGAAGGTGTTATCCACCATCACCCAGGCGTCGCGGGCGTGGGCGATGGCGGTCACTGCGGCCAGATCGAGGATGCTGAGGGTGGGATTCGCGGGCGTCTCCACATAGGCCAGCTTCGCGTCGGGATGCGCGTCAAACGCGGCCTCCCAGGCCCGGGCATCCATGCTGTCCACCCAAACCACCTGGATGCCGATGCGGGGCGCGACCTCATTGAAGAAACGATATGCATTGCCATACAGCTCCTGCTGCACGATGACCTTCTCCCCGGCGACCACGTATCCCATGACCGCGGCGCTGATCGCAGCCATGCCCGAACTCATCACCCGTCCGGCCACGATCTCATCGGGCGATTTATCGGGCTGCTGGCGAATGAGGTCCAGCCCTTCGAGATAAGCGTACTTCTTCGCCAGTTGGGTCACATTGGGATTGCCCGCCCGCGAATAGATGTAGCCGGACTGCTCCCCTGCGAAAATCGCTGCGCCCGTGGCCACATCGGGAAACCCGAAGGTCGAGGTTTGGAAGATGGGCGTGATATGGGCGTGATACTGATTCTCCCCCTCTTGATAATGCGTGACGATGGTGCCGATGCTGGATTGTGGGTTGATTGAAGTCATATTGGTGTTTCCATCCACTCCGAAGTAAATTTTTTGCGAACCGAGTCCGCGATCCATTGATCTTG
>DUEQ01000112.1 GCA_011192085.1 Caldilineae bacterium | reverse complement strand
CCCGAGCCTTATCGCTGGTTTCTGGGTGGAAAGACGAATCTCTGCTATAACGCGCTGGACAGGCATGTGGAAGCGGGGCGGGGAGGCAAAGCAGCGTTGATCTATGTGAATGAGCGGGGCGTCAAACAGATTTACACCTATTCGCAATTGCTTCATCATGTAAAACGGCTGGCCGCGGCGTTGCGGGGCATGGGGGTGGAGAAAGGGGATCGCATCACGATTTATATGCCGGTGAGCCCCGAAGCCATCATGCTCATGCTGGCCGCCGTGCGCATTGGCGCTGTGCACATCGTCGTCTTCGCCGGATTTGGAGCGCAGGCCTTGGCCAGCCGCATGTCGGCCAGCGGCTCGAAGTTGCTCTTTACAGCAGACGTCACGTTCCGAAAAGGGCGGGATGTGCCTTTGAAAGGCATTGTGGATGAGGCCATGACCCTGGCAGGAGAACACATCGAACATGTCGTTGTGCTCAACCGTACGGGCGGGGACCTGCCCATGACGCCCGAGCGGGACCTGACCTGGGAGGAGTTTCTGGCCAGGGGGAAAGACCAGTGTGTCGCCTATGAGCTCATGGAGGCCAATGAGCCCGCCTTCATCATGGCCACTTCGGGCACGACGGCCCGCCCCAAGCTGACGGTGCATTGCCATGGCGGCTATGGGGTGTGGATCATGAGCACGGGCGACTGGCTGTTCAAGCTTCGCCCAGATGATGTGTGGTGGGCCACTTCAGATATCGGTTGGATCGTAGGGCATTCCTATATCGTGTATGCGCCCTTGATGGTGGGCGCGGCCACCATCGCCTACGAAGGCGCGTTGGATTATCCCGTTCCAGAACGTTTTAGCGGCCTGATCGAGGAATTCGGCGTGACCGGCCTCTTCACCGCGCCCACCGCGGTGCGCATGCTCATGTCCTATGGCGCGCAGCCCATGCGCAACGCCGATCTCAGCTCTCTGGAGCGGATCGTCTGCGCGGGCGAACCCCTGAATGCACCCGCCTGGGAGTGGTTGCAAAAGCATGTGCTGCACGACACAACGCCCGTCATCGACCACTGGTGGCAAACGGAGACCGGAGGCCCCGTCATCGGCAATCCCTACGGCCTCAGCATGGTCCCCATCAAACCGGGCTCTGCGGCCATTCCCATGCCCGGCATCGAGGTGGATGTGATGACACTGGACGGTGAAACGCTGGGTACCAATGAAAAGGGCATCCTCGTGCTCAAGCGCCCCTTCCCCGGCCTCACCTCCACCCTGTGGGGCGAGCACGACCGTTACAACAGCGATTATTGGGAGCGCATCCCCGGCCACCGCGTCTATTTCACCGGCGACGCCGCGCATATTGACGAGGACGGCTACGTGTGGTTCGCAGGTCGGGCGGACGAGGTGGTCAATGTGGCCGGGCATCGCATCGGCACGGTGGAGGTGGAGACAGCGTTGCTAATCCACCCGGCCGTGGCCGAAGCGGGCGTCACCGGTCGTCCAGATGACGTTCGGGGCGAGGTGCTATCCGCGTTCGTCGTCCTCAAATCGGGCTATGAGCCCAGTCCGGAGCTGGAAAAGGAGTTGCGTCAGACCGTGCGTCGCACCCTGGGCCCGGTGGCGGTCATTGGCGAGATCAGCTTTATCAACATGCTGCCCAAGACTCGCAGCGGTAAGATCATGCGTCGCGTGCTCAAGGCTGTCATCCTGGACAAAGACCCCGGCGACATCACCACCATCGAGGAGGTGGGCTCGGTGGAGGAAGCGCGGGCGGCCTGGGCGGCGCTGAAAGCGCAACGCGAAGTCTCGCAACAAAAAGACTGAACCATGCGTTGAAACCCTCCCAGCCGTCAAGGAGGTGATGCCTATCGCCAAGGCGCTTTTCTAGACCAACCCAACCCGATCCACT
>DUEQ01000111.1 GCA_011192085.1 Caldilineae bacterium | reverse complement strand
TGACAAATTACATAAATATGCTAAGATGAATTATCGTTCATTTGTTCCCCCATGTTTTGTGTGTCCCAAGGAGGTAACCTCATCATGAAACGACTGTTGCTGCTTCTGATTGCGGCATTGCTGGCGCTCACGCTTGTCCCCCTAGCCACCACACAGGCTGCTCCCAATCAGAGCGGCAAGTGCACGTGCAAGGCGTATTACAAGGTGAAGCGGGGCGATTATCTGAGCCACATTGCCGCCCGCTATGGCGTTTCCACGAGAAGCATCCAAAGGTGCAACCATATCAAGAATCGCAATAAGATCTATCCGGGCCAGGTGCTGTGCATCCCTGGCAAGGCCGCGAAGCCGTCCGCGCCCAAGCCCCCAAGTTATTACCCCCCTCCGCCTCAACCTGGCGATGGCCCGGCCACAGCGTGCTCTATCACGCCTATTCTCGGCTTTGGCAATATCTGGTTCAGCCATCAAGACGTCCGCGATAAGATCGGCTGCCCCACAGCTCCTGAACAGGGTTTCAACGCGGTCGAGCAGAGGTTCTACCGAGGTTATGTAGTCAATAATCTCAATTCCAAGAAGATGTACATTGTTTTCACGGGTGCCGGCCAGTGGACGACCTATCTCGACACCTGGGAAGAGGGAGATGTTGTCAGTAATCCCACGCTTAGGCCGCCCGTGGGCTGGTGTCAGCCCGAATATGGCATTGGCAAGATGTGGCGCAATGAGGACAATTACTCGCAAAGGCTCGGCTGGGCCTCTTGTCCGCCCAATCCATCGGTCACGGCCACCTGGCAGCCCTTCGAACATGGCGAGATGATCTGGACGGCCACCCAGGGCGTCTTCGTCCTTTACGACAGCAACACCTACCGACAGTTCAAGTAACTCTGTGAAACGCCTTTGCATCTAAAGGTCGGCTCACTGAGGGCCGGCCTTTTCTTTTGGAAAATTCTTGCATTTTCCCCGAGTTTTTGCTATACTCTGTACTGGTCGAGCCCTGGTAGTTCAGTGGATAGAACGCCTCCCTGCGGAGGAGGAGGTCAGAGGTTCAAATCCTCTCCAGGGTGCCATGTCTCAGGCCCGTCGTATGACGGGCTTTTTCTGTGTCGTCTTATCATGTCCGAAACTGCCCCCATCGCCACCCTGACTCTTCCCTCCGACCGGTTTCTGACGTGTGCACATTGCAACGTCACGTTCGTGTGGACGGGTTGGGAGCAGCGTCAGGAGGATCAAGAGCCGTCCCGTTGTCCAGGATGCAGGCATTTGCTGGCGAGCACGCGGCGGTGGGGCGTGGTCAAGTGGTTCGACCCCCGTCGCGGATACGGGTTCATCACCATGGCGGATGGGACCGATATCTATGTACGGCGCAGAGATGTGGTGCGGGGCAAGTTGCGCCGGGGCCGGTTGGTCAGTTTCCGCGTGGTCGAGGGCAAACAGGGGCCGCGCGCTGTAAAGGTGCGAGTGCAGCCTACGCGGGCCCCGCGGTAAGGGGTGGGCGCCGCGTGCGGGCCTTGCCCGCACACCGCAAAACGCTTACACTATCTGCAAAAGCCTCGACGCCAACGGGAAAACCGGGAAGATCGGAGGTCCCGCGCCAACCGAGGAAGCGTTTTGCGGTCAGGGCGGAACGCCCTGGCGGCGCCCACCCCCGCTCGATACAGGAGGCGCCTCATGTTCAAAAAAACCATCCCGCTCATCCTCCTTCTCCTCACCGCGGCGCTGCTAAGCGCCTGCCGGGAACGGCCCGCCACACCCGTGCGTTTTCAAGCCACAAGCGTAAAAAACGACGTCGACATCCGCTCCGTCCCCGGCGACAACCTCGTCACCTTCCACATATACTCACCGAGCGGCATCGGTGACGCGTCCATCACCCTCCTCGAAGGGGACATGCCCGACATCGTGCAGATTCGCCTTTACGTTGATAACCTCGATCACCTCGCCCTGGAATACGACGACCTCTCCATCACCGCCGCCGCCAAACGGGATACGTCTGTACGCGAAACCTTGCACATCGCCGCAAGCGAAGCCGAACTCACGCCCGACAGCGCCTATTGGATAGAGATTCAACTCCTGCCCGCGGAAGAAGGGGCCAAACTCTTCGGCAAACCTGCTCAGCCCCCCAGCTTCCTCATCAGCCTGCCCAAAGACTTCCAGAGAACCGGACACACCCGCTTCTCCCTCCGCTGGATCGACTACTACCGCTAAACCATGAACACCCCCTCTCCCCCCGTTCAGCGCCTGCGCCTGACCTACAGCAAAACCGGCGACGCCCGCTACATCGGCCATCTCGACCTCGCCCGCTTCTGGGAGCGCGTCTTCCGCCGCGTCGACCTGCCCCTGGCCTACTCCCACGGCTTTCACCCCCAGCCCCGCATCCAGTTCGCCTCGGCTCTGCCCGTGGGCGTCACCGGCGAGCGGGAGATGCTGGACGTCTGGCTCACCCAGCGAATCGAAGCCGACGCCTGGAGCGAGCCCATCGCCCGCAACCTGCCCCCGGGCTTCGCCATTCTCGACCTGAGAGAAGTGGACCTACAGCTCCCCGCCATGCAGGCCAGCCTGCGCCAAGCTATCTATCGCGTCTGCTGGCAGGAAATCAACCAGGAAGAGCTGACCGTCAGGGTGAAGGAACTCCTCGCCCACAATGAAATCCCCCGCTCCCGCTTCAAAAAGCCCCACAAAACCTACGACCTGCGCCCCCGCATCCTCACCATCGACCTGCTGCCCGAAACGCCCGGATGCGTGCGCATGACCCTACAGGCGGGCTCTCAAAACAACGCCCGAGTGAGCGAAGTCATCGACGCCATGGGCTTGTCCGAAACGCCCCACAAAATCACTCGCGAGCGCCTGATTTTGGATGAACCCCAACTTTGACAAACCAAACGCATTTCGACTAAAATAAAATGC
>DUEQ01000110.1 GCA_011192085.1 Caldilineae bacterium | reverse complement strand
GCAACACCTCATTGGCCTCTTCCAAGGGAAAGGTAGTCACTGTCGTGTGAATGGGAATCTCCTGAGCCAGCTTCAGCAACTCGATGGCGTCCTGACGGGTGCTGTTGGCCACGCTGCGCAGGGTGTGTTCGAAGTAGAGGAGGTCGTAGGACATTTCGGGGATGGGCGTCATATAGATTCCTGCCAGGGCAACGGTTCCCCCGCGATTGAGCACTCTCAGCGCCTCGGGCACAATAGGACCCGCAGGAGCAAAGATGATGGCGGCATCCAGGCCTTCGGGGGGAGTATCCTCGGCCCGACCGACCCACGCTGCGCCCAGCTCTCTCGCATGCTCCTGATGCTCTGGGCTGCGAGTGAACACAAACACGCGGATGCCGAAGTGTCGGGCCACCTGAATGGTGATATGCGCCGAATTCCCGAAGCCATACAGGCCCAACACGTCGCCCGGCTTCGCCTCTGACAGGCGGAATGCGCGATAGCCGATGACGCCGCCGCACATCAGGGGCGCGATCTCGGGGTCGGGGAGATTCGTGGGCAGATGGTAGGCGAAATCCGCGTCCACGACCATGTATTCGGCATAACCGCCATCGACATGATATCCGGTAAACATCGCGTTCTCACACAGATTCTCTCGCCCCGACCGGCAATAGCGGCACTGCCCGCAGGTGCGATAAAGCCAGACGGCGCCCGCCTTGTCCCCTAACTCGAAGCTGTTGACGCCTTCTCCCAACTTATCCACTACGCCCACCACCTCATGCCCAGGGACCAGCGGGAGCCTGGGCAAAGGTAAATCGCCCTCGACTGTGTGGAGATCTGTGTGGCACACGCCGCAAGCCGTCACCTTAATGCGGATCTCGCCTGGACCTGGCTCGGGCATGGGGATATCTTCCATATGGAGCGGTTTCTCTGTGATATCCTTGGGTTCATGCAAAACCATGGCGCGCATAAGTCACCTCCGGTGAAAGGGGAAAGTCATCACGGACAGTTCCATTATACACCCGCTGCCGCGCAATCACCCCAAACTGGCCGAGCGCTATAAGCGAGTGCCGCGCCCAACCCCTTCCGAGTGCTAAACTCGTCCCGCCCTCCTTATCTCCCCCATCACATTCACAGATCAAAACCCAAAAAAATCTCAAAAAGGGGTTGCCAAGCGTTCATTTTTTTGCTACAATAT
>DUEQ01000011.1 GCA_011192085.1 Caldilineae bacterium | reverse complement strand
CCCAGCGCCACGGGGCCGGCGTGCTCCTGGTATTCTTTGACCAGCTTGCCCGTGGAGTCGTACTGGAAGAGGACCTGGTTCAAGACCTCCCCGTCGCCGCTCGAGGAGCTGCTCGATGAGCTCGATGAGCTAGCCGTGCAACTGCCGTAGGTGGTGATCGACTCCACCATGCCCCTGACCTCGTACGTGCTGGCGATACGGGTGACTTGCGTATCCACGCCCGAACCGAACTCGATGATCCGGTCCCCCGTCTGCCGGCCGAGACTATCGTACGAATATTGGTGAACTGTACCGTTCTGGTCCTTCTTGGCCACCCGTTCACCTTGTCTATTGTAGGTGTATTCGACACGGTCGTAAACCCCATCGGGCCCGTCGCCCAAGGGATCGGCCGTGTCGTCGGAGTCGGGGTAAATCTCCGCTCGCAGGAGGTCGGAGCGGGCGATCTCCGAGTCGGCCAGCGTCGTGCCGTAAACGTATCGGGCAACCTGGTCCCTAGTGGCAGGTTGGGCCAGCAAGGTATTGCTGCCGCCGGTGCGTTTGTACAGACGGATCTGTAGCCAATTGGCGGGAAATTCGAACTCGGCGAAGTGGTAGTTGTCATCGTCCAGGTAGTTGACGATTACCCGGTAGATGGCCCCGGCAGGGACATTGGGGCTTTCGGCGATGAGCTTGAAGGACATATCGGGGGCGGGCCGCTCGGCGATGACCAGCGCGCCGGCGTTTCCGCTTTCCCTCAGGCGATTGCCGTAGATGGACCAGTTGCCGGACCGTTCGCGCCACCGGCAGCCCAGGTCGGTCGAGTCGGGGCGGTTGAAGTCGTCGGCAGCGATCGAGCAACTGTCCGGACAACAGGCGTAAGGACTGACAGCCATGGGATGACTCCTGGTTGAGGTTGAGAGTGTTGCTCGGTAACCCCCAACGTTGCAAACCGGAATTGTATGACGGACATTCCTGTCCGTCGCAGACGGCTCCCGACGCGCGAAAGAGAGGTTCAGCGCCAGAGCTCACAAGATGTGAACTTTGCCGGACGCCGCCCGATCGGCGGACCCCTCGGCAAAAGACGGGCAAGAATGCCCATCCTGTGATGCTTTACGCGAACCTGCTCGAGGATTCCAGCGGCTTGGAGCAGGCTGGGGCTTGGGTTGTACGGGGCCGAGGCCGTGGGGCTG
>DUEQ01000109.1 GCA_011192085.1 Caldilineae bacterium | reverse complement strand
GAGAGCGCAAAGGAGAAAAAAGTGGGCGTTTCGGAGGTTTTCTCTCCGTGAACCACTAAGCTTTCTCTGTGTCCTCCCTATCTCCGTGGTTTTGAATCAGTTCTCGTACACTTCGGGATTGGCGCAGTGGGGCAGGCGCTGCCCGGCCAGGCCCGCGAGCAGGTTGTCCACGGCCATCTGCGCCATCTTGATGCGGGTGGCGATGCTGGCGCTGCCGATGTGGGGCAGGGCTGTGACGTTGGGCAGGCGCAGCAGGGGATGGTCGGGAGACAGGGGCTCGGGCGTGAATACGTCCAGGCCCGCGGCCAGGATTTGGCCCGACCGCAGCGCCTCCACCAGCGCGTCCTGATCCACGACGCCCCCGCGGGCCGTGTTGATGAGGATGGCCGAGGGTTTCATCCTCGCCAGCGCGTCCGCGCCGATGAGATGATGGGTTTCGGGCGTGTAAGGGCAATGCAAGGTGACGAAGTCGCTGGATTCCAATAGCTCGTCAAAGGAGACGTAGGTCGCGCCCAGCTCCCCCGCGCGGGGGTTGGGACCGCGGTTGTGATAGAGAATCCGCACGCCGAACCCTTGCAACCGCCGGGCCACGGCCTCGCCAATGCGCCCCAGGCCCACGATGCCCACCGTCGCGCCGTGCAGGTCGGGGCCGGTCCACCCCATGGGCTCCCAGGTCCTCCACCGGCCCGCGCGCATGTCCGCGTGGGCCTCGAAAAAGCGCCGGGCCGTGGCGATCATGAGGCCGATGGTGAGATCGGCCACTGCGTCGGAAAGGACGCCGGGCGTGTGGCCCACGGGGATGCCTCGGGCTGTGCACGCGGCCAGGTCGATATTGTCCACGCCCACAGCCATCTGGCTGATGACGCGCAACTGCGGCCCGGCCGCGTCCAGCAGGCGGGCGTTGATGCGGTCGGTGAGCAGGGTAAGCAGGCCGTGGACGCCGGACGCGCGGCGAAGGAGCTCGTCGTAGGGGGGCGGGCCAGGTTCGGGCCAGACGTCCAGGACCAAGTCCACGGCCTGCAATCGCTGCATGGCGGGGTCGGGCAGGAGGCGGGTAACGAAAACGTGATTCATTACCACACCTCCCAGTGGACGACCTGCTCTAACGCCCGCTTGCGGCCTTGGCGGGGCGGGCGTTTCAGCGCGTCGGGATTCGCGGGATAGCCAAAGGAGATAGCCGCATAACACATCTTGTCTTCGGGAAGCTGCAACAGCGCATGGGCCTTGTCCATGTCATAGATGTTGGCGATCACGGACCCGATACCCATCTCGTGCGCGGTCAACATCATGTTCTGCGCGGCCCGACCCAGGTCGAAGGCCACGGGCCAGCGCTCCCGCCAGTCGCCCGTCACCAGGGCGATGCCTACAGCGGCCCCGGCCAGATGTCCGGCCCAGGCCCCGCACTCGCTCAACGCCCGCAGCCGTTCCCTATCCCGAATGACGATGAAATCCCACGGCTGGATGTTCTTGGAGCTGCCCGCGAGCCGCCCCGCGTTCAAGATGCGCAGCAAGGCCTCTTCGGGGATGGGTTTGTCCGAGAACTTGCGAATCGCGCGTTTGGTGCGAATGGCGTCATAAACGTTCATCATTCCTCATATAACTCCTTCCTCTCGCAAATGAGCGATGGCATCACCGCCCAAGCCCAGGAGCTCCTGCAGAACGGCATCGGTGTGCTCGCCCAGCATGGGCGGCGGTGTGCGAATGGCTGCAGGCGTGCGAGAGAGCTTGGGCACGGGCCCCAGTAGGGTCAGCTCGCCAGCCTGGGGATGCTGGATGGTTTGGGCCATGCCCCGATGCTGCACCTGAGGGTCGGCAAAGACCGCAGGGATGTCATTGATGGGGCTGGCTGGGATCGTCGCCGCCCAAAGAGCGTCCAACCAGGCCTGGGTAGGACGAGAGCGGAAGACCTCCTGAAGCTGGGGAATAAGGATATCCCGGTGGGTGACCCGGCCCGCGTTGGTCTGAAACCGCGCGTCCTCCCAAAGGTCCGGCCGCCCGATCACCTGGCACAAACGCTGATATTGGGCATCTGCGCCCACGGCCAAGGCAAGATAGCCGTCCGCGGTCTCAAAGGTTTCGTAGGGCACGATGTTAGGATGGGCGTTGCCGTAGCGTTTGGGTTTTTCGCCTGTGGCGAAGTAATTCTGCGCCACATTCACCAGCCATCCCACCTGGGCGTCCAACAACGCGATATCGATGTATTGGCCCTGGCCTGTGCGTTCTCGATGGTGGAGCGCGGCCAGGATGGCGCTCACCGCATACAGCCCCGCGGTCACATCCACCACAGCCACGCCCACCTTATATGGCGGGCCTTCCACCGGCCCCGTGATGGACATGATGCCCCCGTGGGCCTGGATCATGAAATCGTAGCCAGGGCGGTCCTTGTAGGGGCCGGTTTGACCGTAGCCGCTGATGGAACAATAGATGAGGCCAGGATGGATCGCGGCCAGGGAGTCGTAATCCAACCCCAGCCGCTCCATGGTCCCGGCCTTGAAGTTTTCCACCAGGATGTCGGAGCGGGCAGCCAGGGCTTTGATCAGCTCCCGGCCTTGCTCCGACTTGAGATTGATGGTGACGCTACGCTTGTTGCGATTGACGCTGAGATAATAAGCGCTGAAAGGACCCACCCAAGGCGGCCCCCAGGCTCGTGTGCCATCGCCAACGCCTGGCTGCTCCACCTTGATCACCTCCGCGCCCAGGTCGGCCAGCATCATCGTAGCGTAGGGGCCAGCCAGGATGCGAGAGAGGTCCAACACGCGAATATCGGCCAGAGCCTGTATGGAAGGCGTCGTTGCATCCATCATGATGAGGAATCCTTGTGAATGGCGGGAATCAGGCGGCTTGTGAAGCGGGAAAGCGAGCCATCAAATCCCCAGATAGGCTTCTTTGATCTTGGGGTTTTCCATGAGTTCATCCGCGGGACCGGACATGACGATGTGACCGACGTCCAGCACATACGCCCGATCCGCCTGCTCGAGGGCCAAGAACACATCCTGCTCCACGATGAGCACGGTCATGCCCCGCTGGATGACCTTTTCCACGGCGTTGTAGATATTTTCCACCACCAGGGGGGCCAGGCCCAGGGAGAGCTCATCCACCATCAGCAGCTTGGGTGCGGCCATGAGGCCTCGGGCCACCGCGCACATCTGCTGTTCGCCGCCGGAAAGACTCCCAGCAGGCTGATTGAGGCGCTCCGCCATGCGTGGGAAGAGATCGAGCACGAACTCGAAATCCTCCTTCACGGCCTTTTTATCCTTGCGCAGATACGCGCCCATCATGATATTTTCCTTCACCGTCATGCCTGCGAAGAGATGACGGCCCTGGGGCACCTGGCCGATGCCCAGCCTCAGCACCTCGTCCGCGGAAAGCCCTGTGATCTCCCTTCCCATGAACTGGATGCTGCCCGACTTGGGCTTCAACAACCCGGAGATGGTGTAAAGCAAGGTGCTCTTGCCCGCGCCGTTGGCGCCGATGAGCGCCACCACCTCCGATTCATGGATTTCCATGTTCACGTCCCACAGGACCTGAACCTCTCCGTAGGCGACGTTGAGATCGATAATTTTCAGCATCGTCTTGCCTCCAAACCTTACCTTCATGCGGCCTTTTGCTGGCGGAAGAAACGCGCCACGAACTTTTCGCCCAAATAGGCTTCGATCACCGCAGGGTTGTTCAACACCTCCTGCGGAGTGCCTTGGGCCAACTCTTGCCCGAAATTGAGGACGAAAACCCGTTGGGTGACGCCCACAATGGCCTTCATCACATGTTCGATGACCAGGATGGTGATGCCTTTCTCGTTGATCTTGCGCACCAACGCCATGGCCGACTCGATCTCCTTCGTATTCAATCCAGCCATCACCTCATCCAAAAACAGCAGTTCCGGGTCCATGGCCAGGGCTTTGGCCAGTTCCAGTCGTTTGAGATAGGGCAGAGTGAGTTCATCCGCGTGCTTGTCGCGCAAATCCGCCATGCCCACGAATTCGATGATGTGATCGACGTGCTCCAGGGCCTCGCGAGGGCTGCGCTTGACGCCGCCACGTCCGAACATGGCGCCCACGGCCACATTTTCCTGAACCGTCATCCCGCGGAAGGGTTTGACGATCTGAAACGTGCGGGCGATGCCTAGGCGGCCGATCTTGAACGCGGGCCAGCCCGTGATATCCTGGCCCTTGTAATAGACCTTGCCGCTGGTAATGGGCAACATGCCGGTGATGATATTGACAAAGGTCGTCTTACCTGCGCCATTGGGGCCAATGAGCCCCAGGATCTCTCGCCCGGCCCGAAG
>DUEQ01000108.1 GCA_011192085.1 Caldilineae bacterium | reverse complement strand
CTTAAAACGATTACGACAAATCCAGCGGGGACGCGCTATCATCCAACCTTTTGCTGACAGCATCCTGACGTTTTCACTCCTCAACCAACCATCGACGCCAGATATGAACGCCATAGCCCTGACGCCGCGAGCTGGCGCGGTGTGGCCTATGGCAGTTTTCTACACCGCGGCCACGCGTCAGAGTCAACACCCCGACATGGCCTGGGAGTGGGCCGCGTTCACCGCCCGGCATCCGGACATCGTGGCAAGCAACGCCCTGCCTGCGCTCAAATCCCTGGCCGAAGACGAAGCCACCCGCGCTCGCCTGGGACCTGAACGCTACGACGCTTATATGACCATGCTCGAACGCGTTCCCCCCCGCTCCCTCACCGACGCTGACATCCTCAAAGGCGCCGCACTCTGGTGGTTCGACCAGGCCCTGCGCCTGGTGGGGCCCGACACCGACCTGCGCGCCGCACTTGCACCCGCCCAGGACAAAGCCCAGGCCTTCCTCACCTGCACCGGCCCGCAAATCTCCGATCTCGACCACTTGACCGCCTGCGCCCGCCAGGTCGATCCCGACCACCCTCTGGCCAGTCAGGCGCCTTGACCGACCCTTTCTTTGACGCTATACTGACGCCATGCCTCCCAATTTCACGGCCCGATTGCGATGGGGCTGGCTGGCCATCCTACTCAGCCTCCTCATGGTCGCTTGCGGTCCAGGGGAAGACGCGCGCGTTTCGGATGCCACACCCACCCCCATCCCCACCCCCGTGCGCCCCGTACAACCCACCTACACCGTACAGCGGGGCGATGTCGTCGCCGAACTCACCTTCAATGCCCGCGTGGCCGGTGAGGACGAAACCCGGTTCTACTTCCGCCGCGATGGCTTCGTGGCCCGCGTCCTGGTGCAAAAAGGCGACGACGTCCATGAAGGCGATATCCTGGCCGAGCTGGACGCCTCCCAGCTGCAACGCAGCCTGGCCCGCGCCCAGCACGATCTCCAGGCCGCGGAGCAAACCCTGGCCGCGGCCAAAACAGCCCATCAGGATGAATTGACCCAGGCTCAATGGCAACGCGCCCTCGCCCAGGCGCAACTGGAAGACGCCCGTGAGCAGGCCCGCAGCCAGTTGACCATCGCCCGCCAACAACTGGCCAAACTGCAAGCGCAAGACCCCGCGCCCCAGAAAGCCAAGGCCGAGGCCGCTCTGGAACAGGCCCGCATCCACCTGCAACAGGCCCAGGCCGCGTACGATGCCATTGCCTGGCGGCCTGATGTGGGCGCCACCCCCGAAGCTGCCCAGCTTCAGCAGGCTACCCTCGCCTTCCAACAAGCTCAGGCCGCTTACGACCTGGCTATGCAGGCCATCGCCACCCACGCCAACGATCTCAAAATCCAGCAAGAACAGGTGGCTTTGGCCCAACGCCGTTGGCAACGCCTGCAAGACGAGGCCATCGACACTCCCGAAGAACAGGCTCTGGCTCAGACCCAGCTCCAACTCGACATCCTCGGCCGCGGCCTCGATCCCACGCTCAACCGTCAGGTAGAGGACGCCCGCTTTCAGGTACAGGATTTACAGGCGCAACTGGACGAAACCCGCATCACCGCGCCCCGGGCCGCACGCGTCATCGCCCTCTCCCTCACCCCCGGCCAGGCTGTGAAGGCCTACGCGCCTGTCATCATCCTCGCCGATCCCGCCCAACTGGAAGTTACGGCCCAGCTTACGGCCGATGAGATGGAAACCCTGCACGAGGGACAGCCCGTTACCATCACGCTGGCCGGCCGGCCCGGCCCCGAACTCCCCGGCCACATCCGTCAGCTTCCCTATCCCTACGGCGCCGGCGGAAGCGGTCAAAGCCTGGAAAACGCGGATCCTTTCACGCATATCCAGTTCGACGCCGATCCCACCGTCGCGGGTCTGGCCATGGGCGATCTGGTGGAGGTGCACACCATCCTCGCCCGCAAAGAAAACGTCCTCTGGCTGCCCCCCGCGGCCATCCGCACTTTCGGCGGTCGCCAATTCGTCGTTATTCAGGATGGCCCCTTGCGCCGCCGCGTCGACGTCACCACAGGCCTGGAAAGCGACAACCGCGTGGAAATCCTGAGCGGGGTCGAAGAGGGACAAATTGTCGTGGCCCCATGATCACCATCCTTTTCCGCCGCCTCTGGCGACAACGGGGATTGACTTTGGCCCTGGCCGCGGGGATGCTGGCCGTCATCGCCCTCAGCGCCGCGATTCCCATCTTCGCGGACGCGGCCCAATACCGCGTGCTCCAGACCCAACTGCAAGAAAACAGCCAGGGCCGTCCTCCTTTTGCCTTTCTCTTCCGTTACATCGGCGCCTGGCACGGTCCCATCTCCTGGGCGCGCTATGCCTCGGCCGATGCTTACCTGACGCAGGAAGCCTCCGCCCAGATCGGCCTGCCGCAACAAATGCTGGTGCGCTACGCCCGCACCGAAAACCTCCAACTCTTTCCCGCGGACACGGACGCGTACCAAGACAGCGACGCGCTCTTTTGGACCAACCTGGCCTTTGCCACCGATCTGGCCACCCATATCGAACTCAGTGAAGGACAGTTTCCTGCCCAAGCCGCGGACGGCGCCATTCCTGTCCTCATCAGCCAGGCCCTGGCCGATGAAAGCGGTATCCAGGTGGGCGAAAGCTTCCTCCTTCGGCATCCCGATGGCGCCCACCTGCCCGTGCGCATCGCGGGCGTATGGCGTCCCAAAGATGCCACCGATCCCTATTGGTTCTACGCGCCCGACGCCTTTCGCGAAACCCTTTTCACCTCCGAAGACCTTTTCCGCACACAGGTGGCGCCCCGATTCGATGCCCCTGTGCAGCAAGCAGTCTGGTATTGGATAATGGACGGCAGAGAGGTGCGCAGCGCGCGGGTGGGGGGCCTGTTAAAACGCATCGCCCGCGTGCAAAGCCAGGCCGACGCCCTCTTGCCCAACGTCTCCCTGGACGTTTCACCCGCCGAGGCGCTTGAGGCCTACCGCGCGACTGTGCGCGCGCTCATGCTGCAGATGACTCTGTTCGGTCTGCCCATCTTCGGCATTCTGCTCACCTTTCTCACCCTGGTGGGCGCGATGTTGGGCGAACGTCGGCATAACGAAAGTGCGATCTTGCGCAGCCGCGGGGCTTCCATCTGGCAACTAGCAGCCATGCAGGCGGGAGAAAGCGCTTTGATCGGCATTGTGGTCTTGCCCGGGGGATTGTGGCTGGCCGGATTCCTGGCCCGACGTCTGGGCGCAGTGCGCACGTTTTTGGACCCGGCTTTGGTCTTCCCTTCCAGCCTGCCGCCGGTGCGATTCACCGCCACAGTCTGGCTTTTCAGTTGGATCGCTCTGCTCATGGCGCTGCTGGCCGCAACCGCGCCCTCCCTGCGCACAGCGCGCCACACCATCGTCTCCTACAAGCAGGAATTGGCCAGGCAGCTCCGACCGCCTCTTTGGCAACGGTTTTATCTCGACTTCCTGCTCATGCTGCCGGCGCTGTACGGCTATTATGTACTTCGACAACAGGGGGCGGCCGCGCTGACCCAGATCGATCCTTTCCAAAACCCCCTCATTTTTCTGGTCCCCACCCTCTTCATCCTCGCCTTAACCCTGCTGACGGTGCGATTCATGCCCTGGCTATGGCGAGCTTTGGCCGCGGGGCTGGCCCGGTTGCCCGGCGTCTCTCTGCTCCTGGCTATACGGCATCTGGATCGATCACCGGCCATGAGCGCCGCTCCCCTGCTCCTGCTCATCCTCACCCTGGGCCTGGCCGCCTTCATCGCCTCCATGGCCCTTACCTTCGACCGTCATCTCCACGACGATGTCTACTATCGCGTCGGCGCGGACTTACGTTTGGTCGAATTGGGCGAAAGCACGGCACAGCACGCGACGACGACCGGCCCATCTTCCGCGGCCGCCTCAGACGACCAACCTCGCTGGCTCTTCCTGCCCATCTCCGAACATCTGCGCATCCCTGGTGTGCGCGCGGCCGCGCGCGTGGGCCAATTCGATCTGCAAGCGACGTTCAGCGATGCGACGGAAACGGGGCGGATCTTGGGCATCGATCGGGTCGATTTCCAGCAGGCGGCCTTCTTCCGCCCAGACTTTGCCGCGGACGCTTCTCTGGGCGCGTTGATGAATCGCCTGGCCCAAAACCCGAACGCCGCCCTGGTGCAACGTCGTTTCCTGGAGCGCCACAACCTCCGGCTCGGCGATCCACTTTCCCTCACCATCTCGAAGGAAGGAGAACGGACTCGAATCACCCTGGTGGTGGCGGGGACGTTCGACCTCTTCCCCACCTTTTTCCCCGAAGACGGCCCCCTCGTCGTCACCCACCTCGACACCCTCTTCCAGGCATTGGGCGGCGAAGTTCCTTACGATGTGTGGCTACGCCTTGCCCCGGGCGTGAATGGCGCCGAAGTGACGGCGCAGGTGCGCAAACTGGGTATCCAGGTGGTCACGGCCCAGGACGCACGGGCGTTGATTCGACAAGCGCAAGAACAGCCGATGCGGCAGGGCGTTTTCGGCATCCTTTCCGCGGGATTTCTGGCTGCGGCCCTGCTGACCACGCTGGGCTTTGTCATCTTTGCCTTCCTTTCCTTCCAACGTCGTTTCATCGAGCTGGGCGTGCTGCGGGCCCTGGGCCTTTCTCGAGGGCAGATGGCCCTGCTTTTGGCCGCGGAACAGGCGCTGTTGCTGAGCGTGGGCGTGAGCGTCGGCGTGGGGCTGGGCGTGCTCGCGGCCCGGCTCTTCATTCCCTTTTTACAAACAGGTTCGGCGATTCCTCCTTTCGTGGTGCGCGTCGCCTGGCGAGAGATAGGATTCATCGTTCTTCTGTTCACCCTTACTCTGTTTTTCTCGG
>DUEQ01000107.1 GCA_011192085.1 Caldilineae bacterium | reverse complement strand
AAATTGACGATTTAGGACGCATTTTCCATTCATCTGAGGATGATTTTATGACCATCAACCTGATCATCGACAGCCGGCCCATCTCCGCTCCCGAGGGCAGCACCATCCTCGAAGCCGCTGAGCTCGCGGGCATCGACATCCCCACCCTCTGCCATCACCCCGATCTCACCGACATCGGCGCCTGCCGCATGTGCGTGGTCTCGGTGGAGGGCGCCCGGGGCTTGCAAACCGCTTGCACCACCCCCATCCGGGAGGGCATGGTCGTGAACACCATGAGCGAGGAAGCCGTGGCTTCCCGCAAGTTCACCCTGGAGATGCTGCTCACCGACCACCCCAACGAGTGCATGACCTGCGAGGTCAACGGTGATTGCGAGCTGCAAGACCTGGTGTACGATTATCAGGTTCCCTGGCCCGAACACAACGGCAAACGCCATCACTACCCCCTGGATCCCGATCCTAACCCCTTCATCTACATCGACCTGAACAAATGCATCCTGTGCGGGCGCTGCATCCGGGCCTGTGAAGAGATCCAGAACCGGGATGTGTGGAGTTTCGCCTACCGGGGGTTCGACACCAAACTGGTGGCCGGGGCGGACCAGCTCATGCTGGACGCGGGGTGCGAGAGCTGCGGCGCGTGCGTGGCCTATTGTCCCACGGGCGCGCTCTACGATAAGATGAGCGTGGGCAAGGGCCGAGTCAGCCAGGTGAAGAAGATCCGCACCACCTGTTCCTATTGCGGCGTGGGCTGCAACTTCGATCTCAACGTCCGCAACAATGTGATCATCCGGGTGACCAGCACGCGAGAAGCCCCTGTCAACGGCATGTCGCTGTGCGTCAAAGGACGCTACGGCTACGATTATGTGCATCATCCCGACCGCCTCACCCGGCCCATGGTGCGGGCCAAGTGGCTGAACGAGACCTTGCTGGAAACGAAGTTGGCACAAGGTGCATGGGAAGCGGTCAGCGAAGCGGAAAAACGCCGATCCATGCTCACCTGGCGACGTAAACACGGCGGCAATGGTCACACCCCCAAAGCCAACGGCGATCAGGCCGCGATCACCCCCGACACCTTCATCCGCACCGATTGGGACGCCGCGTTGGACATCGTGGCCCGCAAGTTCACCAAAACCAAAAAGGAGCATGGCAGCAAAGCTTTCGCGCTCATGGCCTCGGCCAAGTGCACCAATGAAGAAAACTTTATCTTCAATAAATTCACCAGGCAGATGCTGGCGACGCATAGCATCGACCACTGCGCCCGGTTGTGACACTCCAGCACCGTCACCGGTCTGGTGATGACCCTGGGGAGTGGGGCGATGACCAACACCATCGCCGACATCGCCGAAGAGAGCCAGGTGATTTTCATCATCGGCTCCAATACCACGGAAAATCATCCCGTCATTGGCACGAAGATTCGACGGGCCAAGCGCCATCGCGGGGCCAAACTCATCGTGGCCGACCCCCGGCGCATTGATATCACCCAATACGCGGACCTGCACCTGCAGCACAAGCCCGGCACGGACCTGGCCCTGCTCAACGGCCTCATGCACATCATCCTGCGGGAAGGCTGGCATGACGAGGCCTTCATCCAAGAGCGAACCGAAGGCTTCGAAGAGCTTCAAGCGGTGGTCAGCAAATACACGCCCGAGCTCACCAGCCAGATCACGGGCGTGCCCGTAGCGCAGATCGAGGAGGCCGCGCGCATGTTAGGCGAGAATAAACCGGGCGCGCTTCTCTATGCCATGGGCATCACCCAACACACTGTGGGCGTGGCCAATGTGATGGCTTGCGCCAACTTACAGATGTTGCTGGGCAACATCGGCGTGCCAGGCGGCGGGGTCAACCCGCTGCGCGGGCAGAACAATGTGCAGGGGGCGTGCGACATGGGCGGGCTCCCCGATGTCTTCCCCGGCTATCAGAAGGTGACGGATGCCAGAGCCCGGGCCAAGTTCGAGGCCGCCTGGGGCGTGAAGCTGCCCGAATACATGGGGCTGACCGTCACCGAGATGTTGAACGGCGCGGAGGCGGGCGAGGTCAAATGTCTGTACATTATCGGCGAAAACCCCATGACCAGCGAGCCCGACCTCAATCACACCCGCCATTCCCTGAACAAAACCGAATTCATCGTGGTGCAGGACCTGTTCATGAGCGAGACCGCGCAATTCGCGGATGTGATCTTCCCGGCCGCGGCATCGGCCGAGAAGGAAGGAACCTTCACCAACACGGAGCGCCGGGTGCAGCGGGTGCGCAAGGCGGTGGAGCCGCCGGGCGAGGCCAAACCGGACGACTGGATCATCATCCAGATCGCGCGGCGGATGCTGGCCCTTGGCGCGACCACGCCCGACCCCGACGCTCCCTGGGCGAGCTGGGATTACGAAAGCGTGGCCGATATCTGGAAGGAGATCAACGCGCTCACACCCATCTACGCGGGGGTGACCTGGGAGCGACTGGAAGGTGGGGTGCAGCTCCACTGGCCCGTGCCCTCCCCCGACCATCCCGGCGCCCCCATCCTGCACACCAAGACCTTCTCCCGCGGGCTGGGACGCTTCATCGCCAACGACCACGTGCCGCCAGCGGAACGCCCTGACGACGAGTTTCCGCTGGTGTTGACCACGGGCCGGGTGCTGTATCACTGGCACGCGGGGGAGATGACCCATCGGGCCAAGGGGCTGGAAGCCATGTATCCTCAGGCCTTGGTGGAGATCAACCCCAAAGATGCGCGCAAAGTGGGCATTGTGGACGGCGATTTGATTAAGGTCGTGTCCCGCCGGGGCGAGATCATCTCCCAGGCCCAAGTCACCGACCGCGTGGAACCGGGCATCATCTTTACGACGTTCCATTTCGCAGAGGCCGCAGCCAACTTCCTCACCAACCCGGCGCTGGACCCCTACGCTAAGATCCCCGAATTCAAGGTCGCCGCGGTGAGGGTGGAGAAGGCATAGCAACCAAAGAGAACGCAGATGACGCAGATTT
>DUEQ01000106.1 GCA_011192085.1 Caldilineae bacterium | reverse complement strand
AGAGTACGCTGCTCATGCAGATGGCGGGCGCTGTGGCCGAAAGCGGTCGCACCGTGCTCTACGTCAGCGGCGAGGAGTCGGCCTATCAGATCAAGCGCCGGGCCGAACGCTTGAACTGCGTCCATCCCAACCTCCATCTCTTGGCCGATGTGGACTTACATAATATCCTGGCTCAGGCCCAGGCCATGCAGCCGGGCCTGGTCATCGTCGATTCCATCCAGGCGGTCTCGCTGGATGACCTCAGCAGCAGTGCGGGCAGCGTCACCCAGGTGCGGGAGTGCGCGGCTCAGCTCTTGAGGATGGCCAAGGCCGCGAACACGCCCCTATTCCTGGTGGGGCATGTGACCAAGGAGGGAACCATCGCCGGGCCGCGGGTGCTGGAGCACATGGTGGACACTGTGCTCTATCTGGAGGGCGATCGCTTTCACAGTTACCGGTTGTTGCGTTCGGTGAAGAACCGGTTTGGGTCCACCAACGAGGTGGGGGTGTTCGAGATGCGGCAGCAAGGGCTGCGCGAGGTGACCAATCCCAGTGAGATCTTTCTGGCCGAGCGCCTGCCCAATGCGTCGGGCAGCGCCATCGCCGTGCCCCTGGAGGGCACCCGCCCCCTGCTGGTGGAAGTGCAAGCCCTGGCCTCCACCACGGCCTTCGCCCAACCCCGCCGCACGGCCAATGGCGTCGACTTCAACCGCCTGCTTCTCATCACCGCGGTGCTCTCCAAGCGGGTGGGCCTGCGCCTCTCCGATCAGGATGTCTTCGTCAATGTGGTGGGCGGGCTCAAGATCACGGAGCCGGGGAGCGATCTGGCCGTGGCCATGGCCATCCTCTCCAGCGTGCGCAATCGGCCCGTGGCCGCGGATATGGCTCTGTTGGGGGAGGTGGGGCTCAGCGGCGAGCTGCGGTCGGTCAGCCAGTTGGAGCGTCGCCTGAAAGAAGCCAGCAAGCTGGGGTTTCGGAAGGCCGTCATCCCCCGCATCGCGGGCAAAGGCGCAGCCGATCTCGAATCCCCGCCCGATATGACCATCATCCGTGCCCGTTCCCTGCATCAGGCCATCGAGGCCGCATTGGTGTAGCCGTATGTCGGAGGTCAGAGGTCAGAGGTCAGAGGTCGGGGATCGCATTCCTCCACCCGTGATTATCCTGGGCGTGCCCGTCCATCCCGTCACCTTCGAAGGGTTTCTGGATGTGGTGGCTGCGTTTATTGCCGCGGGGGCTCCCCGGCAGATTTGCACGGCCAATCCGGAGTTTGTCATGACGGCCCAGCGCCAGCCTGAATTTATGCGTGTGTTGCAGGAAGCGGATCTGGTTTTGCCCGATGGCGTGGGGCTGTTGTGGGCGGCTCGTCGTCAGGGCGTGGAGCTGCCCGAACGGGTGACGGGCTCCGACGGCATCGATCTGCTGGCGGAGCGGGCCGCGCGGGAGGGGTGGCGCATGTTCCTGCTGGGCGCGATGCCCGGCGTAGCCGAGAAGACGGCCGCCATCCTCCGCGCCCGCTATCCAGGCCTGAACGTGGCGGGAACTTTTCCTGGCAGCCCGCGGGATGGGGATTATCCTGAGATCGCCCGTCGCATCAAGGCCGCCCGGCCCGACATCCTCCTGGTGGCCTATGGCGCACCCCAACAGGATGTGTGGATCGCTCGACATAAGGAGGATCTGGCCGTGCCTGTGAGCATGGGCGTGGGGGGCGCGTTCGATTTCGTCGCGGGCGTGCAGAGACGGGCGCCGCGCCTCCTCATCCGCATGAATCTGGAATGGCTGTGGCGTCTGGTCACCCAGCCCTGGCGCTGGAGACGTCAGCTTGATCTCCCCCGCTTCGCGTGGCGGGTCGTGCGCGGGGGAGCAAAGATGGAGGATGGGCGCTAGATGATGGCATTCTTGCTCCTCCGTAGTCCGTCGTCCCTCGTCTAGCGTCTTTATGGCGATCAAGAAAGACTGGGCGGGGCCAGATGGATTTCACCTCCCTCCAGGCTGGTGATCTTGACCAGGGATGCGATGGGCGCGGCAAAGCGCTTGAGCTCATCCCGCCCCTGTTCAAAGGTCTTTTCCAGCACGACGCCGAACGCGATGATCTCGCCCCCAGCCATCTCCACCAGATCGCCCAATGCAGCCAGGGTCGCGCCCTTGGCCAGGAAATCGTCTACGATGAAAACTTTGTCGCCCGGCCGCACCACATGTTTGCCCATATAAAGCTGTACGGGCTTGTTCTTGGTGCGGCTGAAGGAGTCCACCACGTAGTAGCCGCCCTCGGGCAGGGTGATGGGGCGGCTCTTCTTGGCGAAGACCACCGATGCGGGATGGGGCCATTGGTCGTTGTTCACGGTCATGGCGGTGAACACAGCCACGCTGATGCCCGACGCCTCCGCGGTCAGGATCACATCGACGCGCGTATCCCGGACGAATCGGGCGAGCATCGCGCCGGCATATGCGCTGAAGGTGTAGTCGATACGATGATTGAGCAGGGTGTCCACATTGACGATGCTGTCGCCCACAGCCTTGCCCTGCTCTTTCACCATGGCGTTGATGCGTTCCAATAGATACAAGGCAGCCTCCTTCATGTTTGCAGCGGTTGTTACGGGTGATGACCCGCGCCGATACCAATGAAAATGGTGGCAAGTGGCGGGTAGCAAGTGACAGGTGGCAGGTGAGACTGCGCAAGTCCACTTGCCACTTGCGACTTGCCACCTGCAAACCTTTCTTCCCCTTGCTTCTTTCTTCCTTTGCGCCTTGGCGGCTTTTTGTGAGGCTT
>DUEQ01000105.1 GCA_011192085.1 Caldilineae bacterium | reverse complement strand
CAGGAAGTTGCGCGTTGTGAGCCGCTAGCATCACCCGATTCTCACTCACTGCTCCTAATTCCCCATGATGTTCATCCTCGCCCTCCTTCCTGTCCTCGTTATCCTCAGCCTGATGCTCGGTCTGCGTTGGGGCGCATCCCGCGCTGGAGCAGCCGGATACCTGACCGCTCTGGCGGTGGCAATTGCCACCTTCGGCGCAGGCCCGCAATTGCTGGCGGTTGCTCACGGAAAAGCCCTGCTGCTGACCATTGACGTACTCTTCATCATCTGGATGGCCTTTTTGCTATTCCGGGTCGCCGATGAAGCAGGCGCGATAAAAACCATCGGGCGCGCCCTGCCCCACCTGACCACCGACAAAGGCATGCAAGCGCTGCTCATCGGCTGGGTGTTCGCATCCTTCCTGCAAGGGGTTGGCGGTTTCGGCGTGCCCGTGGCAGTGATCGCGCCCATCATGGGCGGGCTGGGATTTGCGCCCCTGGCCGCGGTGGTCATCCCCTCGGTGGGGCATTCCTGGGCAGTCACGTTCGGCTCGCTGGGGTCATCGTTCAACGCAATGATGGCAGCAACCGGCCTGCCCGCAGGGGTTCTCGGCCTGCCATCGGCCCTCTTTTTGGGAGCCGCGGGCATCGGCGTGGGGCTGATGGTTGCCCATGCCGCCGCAGGCTGGCGCGCAGTGCGTCGCCTGTTCGTGCCAGCGCTGTCCATCGGGGTGGCAATGGCCCTGGGGCAATATATCGCTGTGCGCGCCGGGCTATGGAATATTGGCGCGTTTATCGGCTCACTGGTGGGGATGGCGGTCGGGTTTCCGCTGGCGCGCCGCTTCCGCGGCGAGATGGACGATAACGGAAAACTCGATTTGCGCGAACTGGGAATCGCAATCTCCGGGTACGCGGCGCTGATCGCAATCACCCTGGGGATACAATTGATCCCCGGGGTGAGGAACACCCTCGGGCAGGTGCGCTTCTCCCTGGATTTTCCAGAGGTCAGCACAACCCTGGGGTATATCACCCCTGCGGGCGCGGGACGGCAGATCCCCATCTTTCGTCATGCCGGGGCAATCTTACTGTATGCGTCGAGCGCGGCATATCTCATTTACCGCTTAGCCGGGTGGTATGCCCCCAACGCGGGAAAACGCATTCTGCATGGGACAATCACAAAGGTGATCTCTTCCAGTGTGGGAATCGCCTCGATGGTGGCCATGGCAGTTGTGATGCAGCATGCCGGAATGACCGAAACGCTGGCGCAGGGGCTGGCGCAGGGAACGGGTCGGTTCTTCCCCCTGGTTTCACCGTGGATCGGCGCCCTGGGCGCATTCATGACCGGCAGTAACACCAATTCGAACGTGGTT
>DUEQ01000104.1 GCA_011192085.1 Caldilineae bacterium | reverse complement strand
ATTGGCTTAGACAAACTGCTTGTTGAATTCCTCGATCGCGTGCTTCAGGCTCTCCTCGATCTCGGGCGTGAGCTTCTTCTCTCGCTCGATGGCGTTGCCCACATCGGGATAGCTCGAGTCCATGAACTGATAGAACTGCTGCTCCCATTCAGGGATGCGCTCGATGTCGATGTGGTCGATATAGCCATTCGTGCCCGCGTAGATGACCATGACCTCTTTGGAAAGGGACAGAGGCTGGTACTGGGGCTGTTTGAGGAGCTGAGTCAGGCGTTGGAAGCGATCGAGCTGGCGCTGGGTGGCCGGGTCCAGGTCGGAGCCGAACTGGGCGAAGGCGGCCAGCTCGCGGCCCTGAGCCAGTTCCAGCTTCATCCGGCCTGCGACCTGCTTCATGGCCTTGGTCTGCGCAGCCGACCCCACACGGGAGACAGAGAGACCCACGTTCAGAGCGGGACGGATGCCCGCGTAGAAAAGGTCCGCTTCGAGATAAATCTGCCCGTCGGTAATGGAGATGACATTGGTGGGGATGTAGGCGGACACGTCGCCGGCCTGGGTCTCGATAATGGGCAGGGCGGTGAGGGAGCCGCCACCATATTCGGGCGCCAGCTTGGCCGCGCGTTCCAGCAAACGGCTGTGGAGATAGAAGACGTCGCCAGGGTAGGCCTCGCGGCCGGGAGGACGGCGCAGCAGCAGGGAGACCTGACGATAGGCCCAGGCGTGCTTGCTCAGATCGTCGTAGACGATGAGCGCATCTTTGCCCTGCTCCATGAACTCCTCGCCCATGGCCACGCCCGCGTAGGGGGCCAGGTACTGCAAGGCCGCGGGGTCAGACGCGGTGGCCGCCACCACAATGGTATGCTCCATGGCGCCATACTTCTCCAAGGTCGCCACCACCTGGGCCACACTGGACCGCTTCTGACCAATGGCCACGTAGATGCAGATCAAGTCTTGGCCCTTTTGGTTGATAATGGTGTCAATGGCGATGGCGGTCTTGCCGGTCTGGCGGTCGCCAATGATAAGCTCACGCTGACCACGACCGATGGGGATCATGGCGTCGATGGCCTTGATGCCCGTCTGCACCGGAGTGTCCACGCTCTTGCGATAGACAACGCCGGGCGCGATGCGCTCCACCGGACGGAATTTGTCACTGTCGATGGGGCCTTTGCCGTCGATGGGTAGGCCCAACGCGTTGACAACGCGACCGATGAGGGACTCGCCTACAGGCACGGACGCGATGCGGCCTGTGCTGCGCACCAGATCGCCCTCCTGAATGCCGGAGTAGTCACCCATGATGATGGCGCCTACGGAATCCTCATCCAGGTTCAGGGCGATGCCCAGGGTGCCGGTGGAGAACTCGAGAATCTCGCTGGCCATCGCGTTTTGCAGGCCGTGGATGCGGGCGATGCCATCACCAACCTCGACCACGGTCCCCACATCCACCACGCTGGGCGGGGCCTCGAATTCCAGAATTTGTGCTTTTAACTGTCGGGTGTAATCGTCGAATCCGACTGCCATAGGGAATTTCCTTGATATGCGAATTGAGCGCCATGCGATGATGCCAGTTCGCACAGCTTGAATCACGTACGACGCGTTACGTGTGTCGTATCACGACACGCCGAGCTTCTGGCGCAGGGCCTGCAACCGCCCGCGAACGCTGTCATCGATGAGCTTGTCGCCGACCTGGACGATGACGCCGCCCAGGATCTCCGGGTCCACCTGGTAGACGAACTCGATATTGGAGCCGAAGCGTTCCATGAGGCGCTTTTCAAACTTCTCGCGCTCCTCGTCGGAGAGGGCCACCGCGGTGGTGATGAACGCCTTCTGCGGGCCAGCGGCCTCCTCGACCAACGTCCGACTCAGCGCCTCGACGATCTCATCAATGAGCCCGAAGTCGTTATGGGTGAGCAACACGCCCAGGAACTTACGCAATTCCGGCGGGGAGCCTTCGGGCAGGACGCTTTCCAGAAGCGTCAGCTTGTCCTTAATCTCGATGGTGGGATTATCCAGCTTGCCCCGAAGCCTGGCGTCGCTCGCGTACGCCGTTTTGACCGCGGTTAAGCCCTCCAACCAGGGATCGAGGGCGATGGCCAGGATGCTTCGGGTGTACGCTTCGGGCGTTCGTTCCATGATCAGTTCAGGCTCACTTGAGACAGGAAGTCATCGATGATCTTGTGCTGGACCGATTCATCCAGCCCTTCCCGCACGACGCGCTCCGCGGCCAGCAGAGCCAGCTCCGCGATCTGCTTGTGCGCCTCGGCCAGGATGCGCTGCTTCTCTGTTTCGGCCTCTTCGATGGCGCGGGTTTTGATCTCCTCGGCCTCGCGGCGGGCCTGGGCCAGAATTTCCTCCCGCACCTTCTCGGCCTGCGCAGAGGCCGCGGCAACGCGCTTCTGAGCCTCGGCCCGCTCTGCTTCGAGCTGCGCCATCAACTCCTTGCGCTCCTCTTCCGCTTCACGGCGGGCTACATCCGCAGCCGCCAACCCTTCCGCAATTCGTTTTTTGCGGTCATCCAGCATTTGGACGATGGGCGGAAAGACAAATTTTTTCAGCAAGAAAAATAGGACAAAAAAGTTTACGATCTGCGCCAAAAGGAAGGCGCCATTTAGGCCTAATGCAGCCATACATCAACCTCCTTGGGCTGTGAGGGGGCGATCTCGTTCACAAATCCTCAGCCTATTGCAGACCGGGCGCACCCACAAACAGCAACAGGAGAGCCACGACCAGGGCGTAAATCGCGATGGACTCGGCAAAGACGATACCGAGAATCATGTTCGTTCGGATCTCGCCGGCGACCTCGGGGTTGCGGCCCATAGCCTGCAATGCCCCCATCACCAGCAAACCAATGCCGATACCAGGGCCAATGGCGCCCAGACCAATCGCAAGACCAGGAGAAAGGATTTCAACCATGATGAACTAGTCCTCCGTAAAAGGAAATGTGGAATGAAGTTTT
>DUEQ01000103.1 GCA_011192085.1 Caldilineae bacterium | reverse complement strand
TGCCTGGCAAGGAGTTTGCTCTGAAGCTAAGCTCATGGGATAATGCGACGCAACTGGTCACTCATGTCGTCTAGCGTCCAGGATTTAGCGTCCATCTTCGCAACAGGAGGCCATGGATGAAATGGTTGCTTATCGTCGTAGGCGCGCTTGTTTTGGCGAGCCTGGCGGTGTATCTCTGGCCCGCGCCCAAAAAGGATTTCGCGGCCCTGGGGGATAGGGTTGATTCCGCGGCCCGGCAATCCCTGCTCACTTTCCGCGCCCAGTATCCCCCGCAGTGGGTGCAGGTGGATGGCGAGGATTGGGAGTATGCGGTCTTCGGCGATGGCGAGAAGACCATCCTGTTTCTGCACGGCATGATGGGCGCGTACGACATCTGGTGGCAGCAGATGGAGGTCCTTGCGCCCGATTACCGGGTCATCAGTGTCACCTATCCGGCCGTAGACACGCTGGAAGGCATGAGTAAAGGCGTTCTGGCGGTGTTGGATGCAGCGGGCGTCACGCAGACCCATGTGGTGGGCAGCTCCCTGGGCGGCTATCTCGCTCAATACCTTGTGGCCGCCCATCCTGAGCGGATTGAGAAAGCGGTGTTCGGGAACACCTTTCCTCCCAATGACCTCTATGCTGAGAAGAACGCGAAGCTCATCAACATCTTGCCTTTTCTGCCCTCGTGGCTGGTGATGACGACCTTCCGCGGGAATATCGAAACGCAAGTGTATCCAGCGTCCGGTTATTCGGAGCTCGTGCGGGCGTATTTGTTGGAGCAAACCTACGGCCGCATGAGCAAGGCTCAGGTTGCGGCCCGGGCCAAGGCGGTCATCGAGCCCTTCACGCCCGCCCATCCCCATGAACTGGGCATCTCCGTCATGATCATCGAGGCGGATAACGATCCCCTCGTGCCCGAGGTCCTGCGCGAGCAGCTCAAGGCGACTTATTCCGCTGCGCGCGTCGAGACCCTGCACGACGTCGGGCATTTCCCCTATCTCAACGCTCCCGATGTCTACACCGAACGCTTGCGCGCCTTTTTTCAATAAACGCGCCCATTGTCAGCTACAAAGCGCGCGAAGGGCGTGACGGCGCAACGAAAAACCTTCGCGTCTTCGTGGCAAGGGATTGGATGATAAAGCGCTTTTGCTCCAAGACCCTGGCGGGCCGGTTTCCCCATGGATGCTTTGAGGATAACGGGGCGGCCATCTGCCACCCGCCGTCGCCCTTCATCCATCAACGCCCGCTGGGGCTGGCGTCGGGCGGCGGCACGGGTTCGATGAGGATATCGTCGAAGGGGCGAGGTTGATGCACTTTCACGGGGCGTTGTTTGATCAGTTCCAGCACGGCCAGAAAGGTGACGATGATCTCCATGCGGCTGCGAGCCTGACGCAGCACCTGCTTAAACCGCAGGGATCGTCCCGAACTCAGACGCTGGCTTAGCTCCGCCAACTTCTCCTCGATGGTCACCTCCAGCGGGGCGATGCTGTGCACTGGGGGGGCGGGCGGGTTCATCTCCTCCAGCACCTCATACAGGGCCTCCAGCAGCGCGTCCACGCTGAGCCCTTCCGGGTCGAGACGCTTTTCCATGGTTGGGGGCGGGGCCAGACGCACGTAGGTGCGCAACCCGCGGGCCTCCAGCTCCTTCAGAAATGCGGCTTTCTGCTTGAAGCGCTTGTATTCGCGCAGCTGACGGGCCAGGGCCTCGCCCGGGTCCTCCTCTTCCTCCTCATCCTCAGGTTCGGGCCGGGGCAGCAGGGCCGTGGATTTGATGTAGAGCAGTCGCGCGGCCATAACCAGGAATTCGGCGATGTCGTCGGGCCGCAATTGCTCCAGCTCGGCCATATAATCCAGATATTGTTGAGTCACCCGCGAGAGGCTGATGGCCGTGATGGGCAACTCCTCCCGTTCGATCAGATGCAGGAGCAGGTCCATGGGGCCTTCGAAGGCCTCCAGATGGATGATGTAGTTTTCGTTGGATTTGAGCTTGAATGGCGCGGGCATGAGTCGTTCGGAAGGATGGCATGAGGGGGAGGCAGGGAATTATAGGCGCTGATGGAAGCCTTTGGCAACAATCCACAGCGGCGTTGGCCCTCGATGGGGACTTTGGATTTTCTGCGGTTTCTCGATTATCATTGGGGCAAGGACCGTTGGCGCGCGTTACGCTGAGCAAGGCGCGCTTCCGGCCAACCGTTGGCGAACGGCATGCGTCGCACGCAATCATCCCCTTCCCTTTTAGTCCGATCATCTGGAGGCATAACGCCATGGGCTTTAACCTACGCAATCGGCATTTTCTCAAGCTCCTCGACTTCACGCCCGAGGAGATCCGCTTCCTGCTCAAGCTCAGCGCCGACCTCAAGGCGGCCAAATATGGCGGTTTCGAGCAGCCGCGGCTGAGGGGCAAGCATATCGCGCTCATCTTCGAGAAAAGCTCCACCCGCACCCGCACCGCGTTCGAAGTGGCGGCCTACGATCAAGGCGCGCACGTCACCTATTTGGGCCCCACGGGCTCGCACATCGGCAAGAAGGAGACGATGAAGGACACGGCCCGGGTGCTGGGCCGCATGTATGACGGCATCGAGTATCGCGGTTTCGCCCAGGAGAATGTGGAGATTCTGGCTCAATACGCGGGCGTGCCTGTGTGGAACGGCCTGACCAACGAATGGCACCCCACCCAGATCCTGGCCGACATGCTGACCATGCAGGAGCACACGGACAAACCCCTGCGCGAGGTCGCCTACTGCTTCCTGGGCGATGTGAACAACAATGTCGCCAATTCGCTCATGGTGGGAGGCGTGAAGCTGGGCATGGATGTGCGTCTGTGTGCGCCGAAGCGTCTGTGGCCCGATGAAGCCCTGGTCGCGACCTGTCAGGCCATCGCCAGGGAAACGGGCGCGCGGCTGACTCTGACCGAGGATGTGGCTGAGGGCGCGGCTGGCGCGGATTTCCTCTACACCGACGTGTGGGTCTCCATGGGCGAGCCCGATTCGGTGTGGGCGGAGCGCATCGAGCTGCTGCTGCCCTATCAGGTGAATTCCCAGGTTATGGCCATGACGGGCAACGCCGACACGAAGTTCATGCATTGCCTGCCCGCATTCCACAATACGGACACGGAAGTGGGAGGGGAGATCTATGAAAAATTTGGGATCGAAGCCATGGAGGTGACGGACGAGGTCTTCGAATCCAAGGCCTCCATCGTGTTCGATCAAGCCGAAAACCGCATGCACACCATCAAGGCCGTCATGGTGGCCACGTTGGGTGATTGACGACGATTATCCTCTCTCGCCCCCAATGCCCTTTCGAGGCGATTTCCCATGATCAATCGGGACCGCATGGTTCAAACGTTTCTCGAACTCGTTCAAATCGACAGCCCCAGCGGTGAAGAGGCCGAATTCCGCCAGGCGATGATCCAGCGGCTGCGCGCGTTGGGGCTGACCACCGAAGTGGATCCCTATGGCAACCTCATCGCCCGGCTGGAGGATGGCGCGGGCGAGTATGTCCTGCTTTCGGCCCACATGGATACGGTGGAGCCGGGGCGGGGAATTAAGCCCGTCATCCGAGATGGAGTCATTACCTCCGATGGGACCACCATCCTGGGGGGCGATGACAAGTCGGGCGTGGCTATCATTCTCGAGATCTTACAGCTCATCAGGGAGCGGGATCTCCCGCATCCGCCCATCGAAGTCGTGCTCACGGTGGAGGAGGAGCTGGGCCTGCAAGGAGCCAGGAATCTGGCTATGGAGCGTTTGCGGTCGAGATGGGGCCTGGTGCTGGATTCGGGCGGGCCTCCGGGCATGATCACCCGCAGCGGTCCCTCGGCCGATATGTTTCAGGTCACTATCCGGGGCAAGGGCGCACACGCGGGCTTGCGGCCCGAGGAGGGCGTCAACGCACTGGCCATCGCGGCCGAGGCCCTCACTCGCATGCCGCTGGGCCGCGTGGATCATGAAACCACCTGCAACATGGGCGTCATTCAGGGCGGCACGGCCCGCAACGCTGTTCCCGCCGAGGTGCATCTCTTTGGCGAGGCTCGCAGCCGAAACAACGCCAAGCTGGAACTGCTCAGTCAGATCATCATCAACGCGCTGGAGCAGACGACCGCGCGTTGGGGCGGGCAGCTGGAGTTGGAGCATTCGCACAATTACCGCGCCTACCGCCTGCCCGACGATGCGCCCATTATCCAGGCCGTGATCCAGGCCAATCGGGAGCTGGGCTATGAGCCTGTGCTGCGCGAGGGCGGCGGCGGCACCGACGGCAATCACTACAACGCCGCGGGCATTCAGACCGTCACCATCAGCTCGGGGCAGCAAGCCGTGCACACGGTGAAGGAGTATCTGCCCATCGATGACTTCGTGGGGTGCGGCGAAGTCGCGCTGAAGACGGTGATGACCATGACGGCTTCGCCGTCCCAGCCCCAGGACATGGCCAACGGCTTATGAGAATCGGGGTTAAGGCACGACGATCTTCACCCAGAAGGGCGTCTGGCCATCATCCCCCAGTCCGAAACGTTTCCCCTCGGGCGATTCCAACATCCATTCACCGGTATACGCCCCTGACTTCTCCGGCGCGGTCAGCTTCACCGACACGTCCACCAGCGCCCCTGGCCTGACGAGTTGCCCCAAAGGCTGCATCTCCGGCCCGGCCATCCGTTCGCCCCCAACGAAGACCAGCCGATATTCGGGCGACCACGCGCATGTCCCTGCATTCTTCAGCCGCCACGTCTTGACGAAGGCCGCGCCCGGGCGCATGGACGCGTTGTCAGGCACAGTGACATCGCGCATAAAGAGGATGCGATGGGTGCATGCGCCCGTCGTGGGCGTCTTCGCCGCCCGTTTGGGGCCGGGCGTGGGCGTGGGCGGGTCAATCGCGGGCAGGAAGAGGGGCGGGATGGGCGTGGG
>DUEQ01000102.1 GCA_011192085.1 Caldilineae bacterium | reverse complement strand
TGATTTTCTCATCTTTCGTTAATTATTCCCCCCGCTCCCGCCACGCCCATCATGCCAGTCATGCCAGCGCCTGGAACAACGACTCCATCCTGGGGATGATCACGCTCCAATCGAATTGCGCCGCCACGAACGCCCGCCCCCGCCGCCCCATGGCCCGCGCCTTCGCTTCATGCGCCAGAAGCTCAGCCACGCGGCGAGCAAAGACGTCCGGCGCATCGGCCAGGGCCAAATGCTCCCCGTCCACCACAGGAATGCCGTCCGCGCCCAGGGTGGTGGAGACCACGGGTTTGGCCAAGACCAGGGCTTCCAAAATTTTGAATCGCGTGCCGCCGCCCGCGAGCAAGGGCGCGACATACACATCGGCCTGCACAATGTAGGGCCGCACATCGGGCACTTCTCCGGTGACGGTGACGTCATCGCGCCCGCGCAGCGCCTTCAACCGGGCGTGGGGACTGCGCCCCACCACCCAAAAATGCGCGGGCGCGCCCATGCCCCGCAATCGGGGCAAGACCTCGTTCGCAAACCACAGCGCCGCATCCACATTGGGCCGGAAATCCATTTTTCCGGTGAAGAGGAGATGGGGGCCCGGGCGATGGAATACGGGAGGGAAGGACTCATCTGGACGATAGAGGGCGATGTCCACGCCGTTGGTGACCACCTCCAGGCGCGTTTCAGGCCCCAACGTTCGCAGAAAATGCGCATCCCGCTCGCTGACCGCGGCCACGCCCGCCACCGAACGCACCAAACGGGCTTCATAACGCCGCAGTTTGAGCATCTGAATGGCGGAGTACAGGGCCGCGGGCCAACGCGCTGGCCGACGCAGATCGGCTCGCGCCGCGCGTTGCTGCAACAGAGTCTCTGCGTTGTGGGCGTCGTAGATGGCTCGGCCCGTGGGAACGCCCGCCTCGCGCATGGCGAAGAAGTAGGGAGCCATCTCGATGCCCTCGATAAGGAGGATGTCGGGATCGATCTCGCGAGCGAAGCGGGCCAGCCCCTGGAACGCGGCGGGGCTCCACAGTCGCCGCGCCATGTCGGGCTGGGGGCTGAGCAACAGATCGCGTAACCGAGCGCCCATGGTGCGACGGGGCTGGGGTGACGCGGCAAGGGACGCGACCAGCCCGGACACAGGCCCGGCCGCGGGATCATCGCCCGGCCCTAACATGCTGAACAAGTGCAATTCATGCCCTCGAGCCAACCCTTTGAGGATATTGAAATTGCGCAGGGTGGTGCCCTGATGGGTGGGCCAAGGGAATTGCGGCGTCAATTGCAGGATGCGCATGGGTTGGACTAATTGGGAGTAGTGAACGAAGCCAAAGTTATCGACAAAGTT
>DUEQ01000101.1 GCA_011192085.1 Caldilineae bacterium | reverse complement strand
ACATTAAGAACATCAAGAATTTCAAAGCTTTTTCTTTGCCTCGCGCCTTTGTGGCTTCGGGTCTTCGTGGTTTCTAGCCGGTCGATCTTAGTAGTAACCCCTGAATACTGAATACGAAATTCGAGGTGTGTACATGTCGAAAATCCCTGTCGGCGTCATCGGCGCCACCGGCGCTGTGGGTCAGCGCTTCATCTCCCTGCTGGCCCATCATCCCTGGTTCGAGATAACGGACCTGCTGGCCTCGGAACGATCCGCAGGCCGACGTTACGGTGACGTGGTCAACTGGATCCTGAGCGATCCCCTGCCCGCGCGCATCGCGAACCTGACCGTGCAGCGAGCCGACGCGGGCGCAGCCCGCGCCCGCGTCCTCTTCTCCGCTCTGCCCGCGTCTGAAGCCCGCACCCTGGAACCCCTCTTCGCCTCCCGCGGGCATTACATCTTCTCCAACGCCTCCGCGTTCCGCATGGCCGAGGATGTGCCCCTGGTCATCACCGAAGTCAATCCCGATCATCTGGACATGATACCCCTGCAACAGGCTCGTCGCGGCTGGGAAGGCTTCATCGTCTGCAACGCCAACTGCACCGCCACCCACCTCGTGGGCGCTCTCCACCCCCTGCACCAGGCGTTCGGGGTGAAGAAGGCGTTCGTGGCCACGCTCCAGGCCGCGTCGGGCGCAGGCTATCCCGGCATCCCCTCCATGGACCTCATCGACAACATCGTGCCTCACAGTTACGGCGAGGAGGAGAAGGTGGAGACCGAGCCCCGCAAGATCATGGGAACCTTTGCCAATGGCCAGTTCCAGTTCGCTGAGATGACCCTCACCGCGCATTGCCACCGCGTGCCTGTGCTGGATGGCCACACCGAAGCCGTGTCCGTGGCGCTGGCGCGAGAGACCACGCGCGAGGCGATCATCGACGCGTTCCGCAGCTATCGCGGGCTGCCTCAGGAATTGGGCCTGCCCAGCGCGCCCGATCCAGTGGTGGCGCTGGTGGAAGGCATGCATCGGCCCCAACCCCGGCTGGATCGCATGGCCGGGGGGGGCATGGCGACGGTGGTGGGGCGCATCCGCCCATGCAACCTGCTGGACTGGCGCTTCTCGCTGCTGGGGCATAACACGATTCGCGGGGCCGCGGGCGGCTCCATCCTCAATGCCGAGCTCATGGCTCATTGGGGCAGGCTGTCGCCATGAGGCGCAGCGTCAATTGCGTTGAACAACATGCTGTTTTGTGTTTTGATAGTCGGTGTATCATATCATGGGGCCCTATAATACGGGCCTCTCTTTTT
>DUEQ01000100.1 GCA_011192085.1 Caldilineae bacterium | reverse complement strand
CCACCTTTCGAGAATTTGGGGGATTTAGTGTAGAATGAACACGATGTAAAAAGGAACCCCTCTGTCTTCATATTCCGGGAGGTCAGCTATGCCCTTGTTCAACGAGGAACATCTCCAACGCCTGAGCGGGACGCTCAAACGCTGGAAGGAAACAACCCTGCGCAAGACCCTAGAGAAGCGGCCCGAGCGCTTGCAGAAGTTCATGACCACCTCCTCCCGCCCGGTCGAGCGGCTCTACACCCCCCTCGACATCGCGGATTTCGATTATGAGCGGACGTTGGGGATGCCGGGAGAATATCCTTACACCAGGGGCGTGCACAGCACCATGTATCGGGGCCGCCTGTGGACCATGCGCATGTTTGCGGGGTTTGGCACGGCGGAGGAGACCAATCAACGGTTCAAATATCTGCTGGAACAGGGACAGACGGGCCTGTCCGTGGCTTTCGACATGCCTACCCTCTACGGTTACGATACGGACGCGCCCGAGGCCATCGGCGAGTTTGGCAAATGCGGCGTGGCCATCTCCTCCCTGGCCGACATGGAAGTTTTGTTTGATGGCATTCCCATGGGCGAAGTCAGCACGTCCATGACCATCAACTCGCCCGCGGCCATCATCTGGGCGATGTACATCGTGGCCGCGGAGAAACAGGGCTACGACCGCCGCATCCTGCGGGGCACCATTCAGAACGACATCCTCAAGGAATTCATCGCCCAAAAGGAGTTCATCTTCCCGCCCGATCCCTCCATGCGCCTGGTCACGGACACCATCGAGTTCGGCACGAAGGAGATGCCCTACTGGAATACGATCAGCATCAGCGGCTATCACATCCGCGAGGCGGGCGCGACCGCGGCGCAGGAGCTGGCCTTCACCTTGGCCGATGGCTTCGCCTACGTGGAGGCGGCGCTGGAGCGAGGATTGGATATCGACGCATTCGCGCCCCGGCTCTCCTTCTTCTTCAATGTGCACAATGATTTCTTCGAGGAGATCGCGAAATTCCGAGCCGCGCGGCGCATCTGGGCCCGGGCCATGAGGGAGAAATATGGGGCCAAGAACCCCCGCTCCTGGATGCTGCGCACCCACGCCCAGACATCGGGCGCATCGCTCACCTCGCAACAGCCCGAAAACAACATCGTACGGGTGGCCATCCAGGCCCTGGCCGCGGTGCTGGGCGGCACCCAGAGCCTGCACACCAACAGCATGGACGAGGCCCTGGCCCTGCCCAGTGAAAAGGCGGTCACCATCGCCCTGCGCACCCAGCAGATCATCGCCCACGAATCGGGCGTGGCCAACACCATCGATCCCCTGGCAGGCTCCTATTACATCGAAAAGCTGACCGACGAGATGGAGGAGGATGCGAATCGCTACTTCCGCCAGATCGAGACCCTGGGCGGCGTCATCCGCGGCATCGAGACCGGCTACTTCCAGCGAGAGCTGGCCGAATCCGCGTACCGCTATCAGATGGAGATCGACCATCGGGAACGGATCGTGGTAGGGGTGAACGAGTACGTGGCCGACGAGCCCATCGAAATCCCTATCCTGGAGATGGACCCTGAAGGCTATGAGCGGCAGGTGGCCCGGTTGAACCAGGTGCGAGCCGAGCGAGACAACGCCGCGGTGGAGAAGGCTCTGCGGGAGCTGGAGGACGCGGCCCGTGGTGACGAGAACCTGATGTATCCCATCATTGAAGCGGTCAAGGTTTACGCCACCTTGGGCGAGATGATGGGCGTTTTCCGCAAAGTCTTCGGCGAATACCACGAACCTGTATTCTTCTAAGCTTGGTTTGTGCGATT
>DUEQ01000010.1 GCA_011192085.1 Caldilineae bacterium | reverse complement strand
GAGATAAAAGCGATAATTGCTTTCGTTTTCTCGCCACCATTCCCAATCGATATGAAAGGGTGTGTCGAGCGTGGGGCGTTTCCAGGGCATAGTGGGCTCTTCCTTGGCAAGATGTCGATAGTCAGGGGCCGAGACGCCCCTGGGAAATGGCGTTTACAGACTCCAGAAACCGCTGCCCGTGTCCATGACGCCGGGCATCTGCACCAGGGAGGCGAAGATAGGGGCAGGCGGCAGGCGGCGCACCAGATTGATTGCGCTGTAGAGGGATTTCACATGAGCGCTGCTTTGGGGGCTGTTGCGTACGAGTTCGGGTATGATCAGAGCCACCAGCTCCTCGACGGAGTAGCCTTCCAGCTCCACCATCTGGCGCAAGTCCTCGATGGCCGCAGGATCGCCCACGCCCAGCAGCAGGTGATCGTCCACATCCACATTGATCGATTTCTGCTGGGTCTGGAAGACGAGTTTGCGGCCCTGGACCAGGGCCAGCCGCACCCAATGGCGCTTGGCCCGCTGGGGTTTGAAGTCGACGAGATATTCGTTGGGATTGCCTGTGGGTTGGAAGAGGATGCGCGCGCCCACGGGCAGCTTGTGCTCCTTATACCAATCGCCCAAGCCGGCAATGTATCGGCCCTTGTGCACCACCCAACCGGGCATCTTGGAGCCCCAGCGTCCATCCACCAGGGTGATGGCGGTGACGCCGTTCGCGGGCGCGGGCAACATGCGGCGGATGACCGGCGTCAGGGGCATGGTTCCCGCCACATAGTGGGGATAGATCAGATTGAAGACCGCGGATTGGGGCGTTGCTTCGTCGGCCTCGGGCTCGGGCGTGTCGCTCCATTCATCCTGCAATGCATATTCCACCTGCAACAGCTCCACGTTGAGTAGGGAGCGGTCGTAGGAGACAGGCTCGTAGCGGAGCACGTCGGGAATGGTGACCGCAGCCTCGGGCATGAGCCGCCGCAGGAACCAGCCAGGTTTCCCGCCCATATCCACCCGCACAAAGCGCTCATCATGCTGAAGCGCCATATCCAGCGAGAAAATCCGGATGCTCTGGGACATATCGGGCTCGAGATCGACCTGCTCCAACAGTCTCTCGGTGGTGACGGGCGCGCCCTCCATCTCGATGAGGGCTTCGGCGATGTTCAAATAGCCGATGTTCACGGGGATGAGCTGATCGGTGGTGAGCCAGGCCCGCCCCGCCTGCACGAAATAATCGAGGTTTTCGGCCAAATGCGCTTCGATCTTCGCGGTCAGCGCCCCGCCCGTTCCCTGCAAGATCTCCTCGGGCGTGAGCAGGTCCTCATCCAACATGAGGTCTGTCTCGCCATCCCGATTGAGCTTGTGGGGCGTTTGCAGCCGGGCGGCGAACGCTCGCGGTTTCTTTTCCCCCTCCAGGGTGACTGTGATGACGTCGAATTCCCCGTGCTCGGGATTGTTGCCCGGTCGGATGGCGGTCACCTCCCCCTTGCGAAAGTCGAACGCAGGAAAATAGATCAGATCGCCGACGGCGTATGCGTCGCGCGGGTCGTAGATGTTGGCTTTGGCCAGCTCATTGCGCAGAAAATACGCCTCCTGCTCGCTGTGACGTCGGATGATCGCCAGGGCCAATGCTTTGGCCGCGATTGGCGTATCCGATTCCGCCAACAGATCGTATATGAACTCGTGATCCGCTTCATTGACCTCGTACTCACGAATCCAATAATCG
>DUEQ01000001.1 GCA_011192085.1 Caldilineae bacterium | reverse complement strand
TCCTCTTGCAAGAAATTGCGCGTGATCCGCGGATCACTTGACAGCAGTCGTCGCATCCTTTAGAATAGAGACATGTACCAGCAAGCGACCCCGCAGTTTGCGTTCACCTGCTCCTGTATCGGGCGGGCGTAGTTGGCCTCGCCAGCTGCCCCGCGTCCATCAGATGATGCGGTGAGTCGCTTGTTCCCAATCGCATATCTCCCGCCTATAAGATGTCTGCTCCGCCATGCCGTCCCGGGCATCGGCGAGCCTCCGGGCGTTTCATGACTCACCGCATGCCGGTGAGTTTTTTGTTTTCTGCAATCACTCAAATGGTTTTTAAAAGATCCTTTCTATCATGGCTACAAATACTATCCTTCCCCAGGCTTCCTATATCGCTCGCTTCCCCATCCCCGCGTCTCGCCCCCGCCCAGCCATCCTGCAACAGATCGGCAATACGCCCTTGCTGCCCCTCCAGCGCCTGACTCGCGATCTGCCGCCGACCGTCAAGGTCTATGTCAAGGCCGAATGGTTCAACCCCGGCGGCTCGGTGAAGGATCGTCCTGCCCTGCGCATGATCGAGCAGGCCATCCTGCGCGGCGACTTTCGCCCAGGCATGACCCTTATCGACGCTACCAGCGGCAACACGGGCATCGGTTACGCACTGGTGGGTGCGGCCCTGGGCTTCCCCGTGACGCTGGTCATGCCCGAGAACGTCAGCGAGGAGCGCAAGCGCATTGCCCGGGCCTATGGCGCGGAAGTCATCCTCACGCCCGAGGACGAAGGCGTGGACGGGGCTATCCGCTATGTGCATGATCAGGTCGCGCGCCGCCCCGACCGCTTCTATCATCCCGACCAATACAACAACCCCGACAACTGGCTGGCCCATTATCACGGCACGGGCCCCGAGATCTGGCGTCAGACGGGTGGGCGCGTCACCCATTTCGTCACCGCGCTCGGCACCACGGGCGCGTTCATGGGCGTGGGCCGCTATCTGAAGGCGAAAAACTCCGCTATCCAGCTCATCTCGGTCGAGCCGGTGGATGCGGCCAACGCCATCGAGGGCGTCAAGCACATGGCGACCTCCATCGTCCCTGGCATCTACGATCCCAGGCTGAAGGATGGCGAGGTGCGGGTGACCAAGGCCCAGGCCGTGGCCATGGCCCGCCGTCTGGCCCGAGGGGAGGGCCTGTTCGTGGGCTTCAGCGCGGGCGCAGCCGTGCACAGCGCCTTGCAGACGGCCCGTCAGCTCGATGAGGGCGTGGTGGTCACCCTGCTGGCCGACGGCGGCATGAAGTACGTCAGCGTATGGGAATAGCCGCGGCTAACGAATATTCCGATCGGTGGCGTGGGGCGGGATCTGGCGCCGATGCCGCCACCGCCACCACAGGCCCACTGGATACCCCATCATCTTCGCCACATCCCCCACCACGCGAATGAGGGGGATCAGCCCCACAGTCAGGGCCTTTTCGAAAAAGTAGAGGGGGATCGCGCCCGGCAGGGGGCGCTCCCAGGCCCGCATGAGCCGGGTGTAAGGCTTTTTGAGATAGGCCATGAAGCCCAGCGCGCCCAACAGCCAGAAGGTCCGGTTCTGCTTGTATCCCAGCACAGCCAGTGCGGGCGCGGCCACCAGATAGGTCCCGTAGCGGATGGCATGGCGATGCCGCCAGAGGTCGGCCTTGCCATCCCCGCGAGCGTAGCGGTAGTACTGCCAGAAGAATTCACCCAACGAGCGCCGGGGGCGGAATTCGGCGATGGCCGTGGGGGCCCAGGCGAAGAATCCATAGCGCTTGCGCAGCTCGAAGTCGAAGATCAGGTCCTCGCAGTAATCCAGCCATTCGGGATAGCCCCCCGCGGCCTCCCAGGCCGATTTGCGAAACGCGACCGAGCGGCTGGAGGGGAGAAAGGTCTGGGGGTTGATCTCGCTGAGGTCGGGCAGGGTGGCTGCGCCCAGAGCCATCTCGAACGCGTTCCAGGGCGCAGCGATGAAGAAGCCCGAGACCACCGCTGCATCGGGGTTTTCGCGCAGGGGCCGGGTGATGTCATCCAGCCAGTTGGGGACGAGGGTCACGCCCGCGTCGGTCGCCGCGATGATGTCCCCTCGGGCCTCGGCGATGGCCCGATTGCGTCCCTGGGAGATATTCGCACCCGGCTGCACGATGATGCGCAGGGGCAGCCTATCCTCGTACGCGCGCAGATGCTCCAGCGTGTCATCGGTCGACCCGCCATCCACGATGACGATCTCGTCGGGCGGGAGGGTTTGGGCAAGGATGCTGTCCAGCAGGTCGCGGACGGTTCGGCCTTCGTTGTAGAGGGTGGAGATGAGGGAAATCATGGCGGTCGCGTGGTCGCGTAGTCGGGTAGTCGGTTGGTCGAGTGCGCTCAGCGGTGGTAGCGTCCCGATCATACCACGACCCCGCCCGCGTTCCAATCTCAGACAGGGTCCAAAACCGGGCGTTTTCTCACCGCCAGACACCGCAGGCGTCTCATCAGAAATCACTGGCGATTGCAGCCATGCCAGCAAGGTGGGATTCGACCGCCTGAACAGCGCCAACGCCTTGCGCAGATCCCCCCGCTGATGTCCAAGTCGTCGTTTATAGGCTGCTCAATGACATCCCTGCCCGGCTCCAGGCTCAGGCGCCATTCCGAGCGGTGGGCGTAGATGAAGCGCACGTCGTAATCGCTATCCGCGAAGGCCATGCCCCAGGCCCGGTTGCCCGGACTCGCACGCGTACACGATCCGCATAGCCTCGCGGGCCTCCATCGCGTCTAGCTCTGTCAGAATTCTGTCCCTCGTGAATGCTCTCCCATGCTGACTCCCGCCACGCCCGCGACCAGCAGGCTCAGCACCATGAGGTCGGGCAGGAACAGGGAGTTGTCGATGAGACCGTGGGCCATCCCCGCGATGAACCCCGCCCACAGGCCCAGCAGCCAGGGCCGCAGCGGATGGTCGGGCGAGATAGCTTCCCGCAGCCTCTTGAACCCGAGTCCGATGGTCCCCAGCACCAGGCCCATCCCGGCCAGCAAGCCCAGCAATCCCACCCGGGTGAGCAGGTCGAAGATAAGGTTGTGGGGATGGCTGAGGTTGAGCTCCTCCCAGGCTGCGGGCAGGACGTAGAAACTGCGGTAGGCGTAGAGGAAATTATCCGGGCCCACGCCCAGCCAGGGATGATCCAGCCACATGCGCCAGGCGCTCTGCCACAGATAGAGCCGAAACCGGCCCGTGCCCGACGCGATCTGCGTCAGCCGGGGCGTGTTCAGAAAGGGAAGGAGGGCCAGCGCACCCAGCAGAGTCAGGGCGAGGATGGGCTTGCGCAGGGAACGCTGAAAGATGAACAGCACCGCCAGTCCCACCGGGATGCTGATGAACAACAACCCTTTGCTGAAGGTCAAAAATCCTGCGGCAGCGATGATAAGCAAGACCAAAAAATATACAACGCGGAGGCGCGGAGCACACGGAGAAAAATCAACAAGAGAAAAGGATGTTCTTTCTCCGTGTCTTACCCTTTCCTCCTCCGCGCCCTCGGTGTCCCCGTGGTGAAAAAAAGCCAAAACAACTGCCAGAGGCAGCACCCGACCCAGCGCCAAGGCCAGGTTATTCGCCGAGCCATACAGCGCCTGCACCCGCGGCACGCCCTCGGCCACGCCCGCTTGCCCCGTGATGAACTGCCACAGCGCGATGCCGCTCACCAGCGCGCCTCCCAACAGCGCCGCATTCCCCAACAGCCGCACGCCTCCCTCCCGCCGCAGGGTAAAGCGGGTAATGAGGAGATAGAACAGGGCAGGAGTGAGGAATGTCACCCGCCAGTCGTAGAACGCATAGCCCTTCTCCGACGCGTCCAACGCCGCGAAGAAGCCGATGACCAGCAGCAGCAACACCGCGCTATCGAGAAAGCCGCGAAGTCGGAGGTCAGAGGTCGGAGGTCGGAG